>NZ_JBLNNF010000015.1:0-179391 GCF_047784845.1 Pseudomonas sp. NFX98
TCCCATCCCGAACTCAGCAGTGAAACGATGCATCGCCGATGGTAGTGTGGGGTTTCCCCATGTGAGAGTAGGTCATCGTCAAGATTAAATTCCGAAACCCCAATTGCGAAAGCAGTTGGGGTTTTGTTTTGGGCGAAAGAAAAGTGCCGCGAAAAAAAGGGATAGCCTGTTGGCTATCCCTTTTTCATTTCGCAGCATTAATGAAACTTCGGCAGCACGAACTCTGCAATCTCTTCAATAACCTCTGCGACTGGCCGTTCGCTGCGACGCACATGCAGCCCGACGTGCTGAACGTCTGCCTCACGTAATGCCTGAAGTTCGTCAATCAATGCCAACCGTCCACAGCTACCACCGAAGCGCACACGTCTCATCGGCGCATGAGGGTTGGCGACCAGGTCCAGGTGAACGAAGCTTACATAAGGTTTATCCCCGCCAACCTCTCGCCACAACCCCACTCGCCGACGATGCTCTTCCGGCGTTCCAGGATAGGCGAGCCAACCATCCATATGCTGGCCAATCCACGCTGGAGATTGCTGGCCAAGCCCCGCAACCAACATCGGCGCTGACTGATCGCGCTCCGGAAGCAAGCGTGCCCCTTCCGGCAATCGGCCCTCGCCCTGGCTGCGCAGCAATTCAACGGTCTCGCGGAATATTTCGCCGCGCTGATCGTAGTCCACGCCAAATAACGGATATTCCATCGGACGGTCGCCGCTGGCCACGCCCAGCAGCAGGCGCCCATCACTTAACTCATCAATGCTGTTGGCCGACTTGAGGGTCAGCCAAGGCTGACGCAATGGAAGTACAACCGCAGCCGTACCCAGCATGATGTTGTCGGTAATGCCGGCCAGATAACCCAGGTAGGAAAACGTTTCGAACACCTGTGCAGCGTCGCCGAAGTGCGGGTCATAAACCGGTACGTCGCGGACCCAGAGCGCGCGAAAGCCGGACTGGTCTGCCAAGCGCGCCATGGCGGCATGCTGCTTCAAATCAGGCACACCAAAGGGGCGGTCCTCGGCTATCCGCAGCCGTTGACCATCGCTGGACCAATCATTATCCAGCGGCAGTTCCAGTCCGATGGAAAACCCGTTCGAACCCAGTAAGCGTTGAAATCGCGGATGCATGAACACACTCCAGAAAATGACATGCATCCAGTATCGACTGGCCGATCAGCAAGAAAAATGCAGGCACGGGAACATCAATATTGACTGAGGCGCACGAGTCCTCGGCAAAATGGAAATTCAAGTAAAAAAAATGACATAAAAGTGGCTTTGCAGTTTTGTTATGGTGCAGCTCATTTTTTTGACGGACAGTTTTCACGCCAAGGAACGGTATCTTCTTTTCAAAGAGTTGCTTCAAAAATGCCCCAACCGATACCGATCAAGGATCACGAAAAAGAGACGCGCCTGGTCAACAAAAGATTGATGGCTTGCGCCTTGTTCGTCATCGCCATTACCTGCGCGCTGGTGGTGCGCATGTACATCCTGCAGGTCGTCGAATTCGACTATCACTCCACGATCTCCGAAAACAACCGCGTCCATGTACTGCCGATCACGCCTACTCGTGGATTGATCTATGACCGCAATGGCGTTGTCCTGGCCGACAACCGGCCCAGCTACAACCTGACCATCACTCGCGAACGCGCGTCCGATGTCAATCAAGAGCTGGACGAGGTGGTCAACCTGCTGCACCTGCCCGCTGAAGACCGCACGCAATTCGACAAGGCCATGAAACAGGCACGCCATCCGTTCGTACCGGTGACGCTGTTCTATGAGCTGAGCGAAGAACAGATCGCAGTACTCGCGGTCAACGAGTTCCGCTTGCCGGGCCTCGATGTCGAGCCGCAGTTCGTTCGGCACTATCCACTGGGCGAGCACTTCGCTCATTCGGTCGGCTACGTCGGACGGATCAACGAGAAAGAGTCCAAGGCACTGGATACGGTCGAGTACCGCGGGACGCAATCCGTCGGCAAGACCGGAATCGAAAAATTCTACGAGTCGCAGCTGCACGGCCATGTCGGTTATGAAGAAGTTGAAACCAATGCGCAGGGCCGCGTGCTGCGAGTGCTCAAGCACACTGACCCGGTGCCCGGCGAAAACATTGTCCTGAGCCTCGACGTCAAACTACAGGAAGCCGCCGAGCAAGCCTTGGGCGATCGTCGTGGCTCAGTGGTCGCGCTCGACCCATCGACCGGTGAAGTGTTAGCCATGGTCAGCAATCCGAGTTTCGATCCCAACCTGTTCGTCACCGGTATCAGCTCGAAGGAATACTCGACGCTGCGCGACTCCATCGACCGACCACTCTTCAATCGCGTGCTGCGCGGGCTCTATGCACCAGGCTCGACCATCAAGCCAGAGGTCGCGATTGCCGGACTCGACGCCGGTGTTGTCACGCCCCAGACCCGAGTCTTCGATCCGGGTTACTACCAACTCCCGGATTTCGATCACAAGTACCGCAACTGGAACCACAGTGGCGATGGCTGGGTGGACATGGACGCGGCGATCATGCGTTCCAACGACACCTACTTCTATGATCTGGCGCACAAGTTGGGGATCGATCGCCTGCACGACTACATGGCAATGTTCGGGCTCGGTGAGAAAGTCTCTCTCGACATGTACGAAGAATCCTCAGGTCTGATGCCATCCCAGGCCTGGAAACGCGCCACACGCCGCCAACCGTGGTTCCCGGGCGAAACCGTGATCCTCGGCATCGGTCAGGGCTACATGCAGGTCACACCGCTGCAATTGGCTCAGGCGACGGCGCTGATCGCCAATAAAGGAGTGTGGAACCGCCCGCATCTGGCAATGACCGTGGACGGCGCTGCGCCAGTGGATGAGCACCCGATGCCGAATATTCTGCTCAAGGATCCGCGTGACTGGGAGCAGGTCAACCACGGCATGCAGATGGTGATGCACGATGCTCGCGGGATTGCCCGGGCCGCAGCGGCAGGCGCGCAATACCGGATCGCCGGCAAGAGCGGCACTGCGCAAGTGGTGGCGATCAAGCAGGGTGAGCGCTACAACCGCGAGAAAACCCGCGAGCGTAACCGCGACAACGCCTTGTTCGTCGGTTTCGCCCCGGCCGAACACCCGAAGATCGTGATTTCGGTGATGATCGAAAACGGCGAGGCCGGTGGCCGAGTTGCCGGACCGGTAGTGCGGCAAATCATGGACGCCTGGCTACTCGATCAGGACGGCCACCTGAAGCCGCAGTACGCCGTGCCGAGCAAGGCGCCGGGCGATCCTCACGTCTGAACCATCAAGGCTTGAACGCGGTGACGGAGTTCGGCGCCGAGGTGCTGGTGCTGTCATTGGGCTTCGATATTTTCGAACTGGACCCGCAGAGCAAGGTGGCGGTGACACGGGAAGGATTCGCCGTGTTGGGTGAGCGGATTCGCAGTCTTGGCTTGCCGTGCCTGATTGTGCAGGAGGGCGGGTATCACTTGGAGAGTCTGGAGGATAATGCCAAGGCGTTTTTTGTGAGCCCTGAGGTTTGGCAGCTCTAAGTTTTTCGCGCCTGGGAGACCGTCATCGCGGGCAAGCCTTGCTCCTACAGGGGATGGGGTTGAATGCAATTGTTGGGTCGCCTCGATACCGTAGGAGCAAGGCTTGCCCGCGATGAACGATAATGCGGTCCACCTGACGGAACACAAGCGCCCTACGGCACTTGCCATCGCCCTGACGTTAACGTAAAGATTGCTCCAGGGCGCCGATGTTTGAAGGCGCAGGGCGGACGACCCGGAGCGCTTGATGACGCTAATAAAAACAAACTCCCCCAAACTGCACCGCGAAGCCCGGCTGGCCCGGGAAAAGCTGCATCTGGAAGGCGAAGTGCCCGATGGCGTGCTGCGCGCCGAAATCGACGCCTCCTGGCGACGCAGCCTCAGCCATGGCGTGCATTTCAATGCCAAGCATGAGCTGGCGCTGGAATCGAGTGCCAGCCTCGACGTGTTGCTGGCGAGCAATCGCTTGCTGATCGACGCCGCGCTGCCGGCCATCGATTACCTGGCCGAACGTCAGGGCAAGGAAGGGCTGATCATCCTCGCCAACTCCGACGCCACCATCCTTGCCGTCGAAGGTCGCGCCGATCGCCTCAAGGGCAGCGGCCTGCAAGACATCACCCTCGGTGCCTGCTGGAGCGAAGCGGCTCGCGGCACCAATGCACTCGGCACCGCGCTGGTGGAAGCCCGGCCAACGCTGATCGATTGCGGCGAACATTATCTGGATCGCCTCAGCGATTTTTCCTGCACCTCGGTGCCGATTCATTGCCCGCAGGGTGACATCCTCGGTGTCCTCGACCTGACCCGCGAAGGCCCGCTTGGCCGCGCCCACGACAGCACCGCACTGCTGGCCATGGCGGTCAGCCAGATCGAAAGTCGGGTGTTCAACGCCAGTTATCCGGACGAGATCGTCCTGGCGTTTCACAGCCGTCGCCAGTACCTCGAATCCCCATGGCAAGGCCTGCTGGCGGTCAGCCTCGGCGGGCAGATCCTCGCGGTCAGCGCCCAGGCCTGCCAGTTGCTGCATGCCGAGCGTTCGGCGCTGGTCGGTCGGCGTTGTGAGGAATTTCTCGGTGTCGATGGCCTGCAATTGCTGGCGCGACTGCATCAGGGCGGCGTCGGTAGCCTGCAAACCGCCAAAGGCGAGTTTTTCTACAAGACCCTGCGCGCGCCGCAACGCTCGATCAATGTCAGCAGCCCGCCGCGCAGCGTGGCGAAAACCGCCAAACCGCAACCGGATCTTGAATCCCTGGCCGGCAGCAATACCCGTTACGCTCGCGCGCTGCGCATGGCTCGACAAGGCCTGGCCAACGAACTGCCGGTTTTGCTGTTGGGCGAAACCGGCACCGGTAAAGAAGTCATCGCTCGCGCCCTGCACATGGCGGGCACTCGCTGCGACAAACCCTTCGTCGCGGTGAATTGCGCGGCAATCCCCGAAGGCCTGATCGAGTCAGAACTGTTCGGCTACCGCGAAGGCGCGTTCACCGGTTCGCGTCGTGGCGGCATGGTCGGTCGCTTGCAGCAGGCCCATGGCGGCACGCTGTTTCTTGATGAAATCGGCGACATGCCGCTGGCCCTGCAAGCACGCCTGCTGCGTGTGTTGCAGGACCGCAAGGTCGCACCGCTGGGTGCCGGTGAAGAACAGGACATCGACGTCGCATTGATCTGCGCCACCCACCGCGACCTCAAGCGTCTGGTCGAAGAAAAGCATTTTCGTGAAGACCTGTTCTACCGGGTCAACGGCATCAGCGTGATGCTTCCGGCCTTGCGCGAGCGCGAGGATTTCGCGGGTTTGGTCAGTCGTTTGCTGGCCAAACTCGATGCGCCGACGGTGGTGCTGCATGACGACCTCAATCGTTTACTTGGCGGGTATCACTGGCCGGGCAACATCCGTCAACTGGAGATGGTCCTGCGCACCGCGCTGGCCATGCGCGAACCGGGTGACACCGTGCTGACCCTCGATCACTTGCCCGACAGCATGCTCGACGAATTGACCGCGACCGAACGGCCCCAGGCCGGCAGCATCCGTGAAAACGAACTGGAGATGATTCGCCAGTCCCTGGACAGCCATCAGGGCAACGTCTCGGCCGCCGCCGACGCCCTGGGCATCAGTCGCGCGACCCTGTATCGCAAGCTCAAACAGTTGCGTTCGTGATGCAGCGTTTGATCGTTCGGCTGATCGACAGCCAGAACCCCGAGGCCCTGCAAGCGGCGTTGCGTTGGCTCTACAGCTTTGTGCGGCCGCATCGGCTGGCGATTGCCGGACTGCTGGGATTGTCGGTGTGCGCCTCGGCGCTGGTGCTGGTGCAGCCATGGCTGACCAAATTGCTGATCGACGATGGTTTGCTGGCGCGCAACTTCCCGATGCTGGTGCTGATCGCCGGGCTGATGATCGTCGCCGGCCTGCTGGACACGGCGCTGTCGGGGATCAACCGCTACCTGCACACGCGGTTGTCCGGGCGCATGCTGTTTGCCCTGCGCGATGATTTGTATCGGCACTTGCAAACCCTGTCGCCGAGCTTCTACGGCCAGCGGCGCATCGGCGACCTCATGTCGCGCCTCGATGGCGACGTGGCGGAGATCCAGCGCTTTGCCGTGGACTCGCTGTTCTCGGCGGTGTCCAGTGTGATCGGCCTGGTGGTGGCGGTGGCGATGCTGCTGACCTTGTCCTGGAAACTGTCGTTGTTGGCGCTGGTGCTGATTCCTCTCGACGTACTCTGGCTGCGCTGGATGCGGCGCAAGGTCGAGCGCGATGTGCGGCAGTTGCGTGAGCGTTCGGCGGACATGTCGTCGTTCATGGTCGAGACGCTGCCGGTGATGAAATTCATCCAGTCGGCCGGCCAGCAGCAGCGTGAAGCGCGACGGCTTGAGAGTCTGGGCCAGGGCTACATGAGCCAGTTGCTGCGCCTGCAAGTCACCGAGTTTTTCACTCAGGCAGTGCCGGGCACATTGACTTCGCTGTCCCGGGCCTGTGCATTTTTGATTGGCGGTTACTGGGTGGTGCAGGGCACTTGGCAATTGGGTGCATTGATCGCGTTTTCCACTTATCTGGGCATGGCCGTGGGGCCGGTGCAAAGCCTTCTCGGGCTGTACGTGGCGATTCAACGGATGACCGTCAGCCTCGGTCGGGTGATGGAGTTGCGTGGCGAAGAACCGACCGTGCTCACACCGGTCACACCGAAGCCGATGCCGGCTTCTGGCGAGCTGCGTTTCGAGGACGTGCACTTCACGCATCCCGGTCGCCAATCGACGTTGCGTGGTATCGAGGCGCGGATTCCCTACGGTCTGAAAGTTGCCCTGAGCGGCGGCTCCGGCGTCGGTAAATCGACGCTGATCGACCTGCTGCAACGACATCACGATCCGCAGTCCGGGCGGGTGCTTTTGGGCGAAGTGGATGTACGTGAACTGGACCTGTTCCAGTTGCGTCGGCGCATTGCGGTGGTCAGCCAGGACATCGTGCTGTTTCGCGGCAGCCTGGCCGACAACCTGGCCTATGCCGTGCCCGATGCCAGCCGTGAAGCAATTGCCGAAGTGGCGCGGTTGGCGCAACTCGACAGCCTGATCGCGTCCTTGCCTGAAGGTCTGGACAGTCCATTGGGCGAGCGCGGCCAGCAGTTGTCCGGCGGGCAGAAACAGCGTATCGCTATCGCCCGCGCGCTGTTGCAGGACCCGCTGATTCTGGTACTCGACGAAGCCACCTCGGCGGTGGATGAAGCCACCGAGCGCGAAGTGATCGAGGCCATCGACCGCCTGTTCGCCGGGCGCACCCGCATCCTGATCAGCCATCGCCCCTCAACCCTGGCCGATGCCAATCTGCGTTTCGAATTGATTGACGGTGTACTGATGTCGAAAACGGTGTTGCATGAAGTCTGAGCCTTATGAAAACTGAGTTGCGTATCGGTGTGGTGGACAGTGGTCACTCGGCGGCGCAACGGGTGCAGGTCGTAGCCGGGCGCAGGTTTTCCCTCGTGGAGGACGGACTCGCCGAAAGCGACTTGCGCGATGATCCATTGGGTCACGGCAGCGCGGTGATCGAAGCCATCGGCCGGCGTGCACCGTCAGCGCTGTTTTGCGTGGCCCAGGTGTTTGATCAGCGCGGGGTCACCAGCGCTTTACAGATCGCCACGGCCATCGATTGGCTGGTGGCGCAGGACGTGCGCCTGATCAATTTGAGCCTCGGTTTGCGTCAGGATCGCAGCCTGTTGCGTACAGCTTGCGCGGCCGCAGTGGCGCGGGGCGTGCTGCTTTGCGCGTCCAGTCCGGCGCAGGGCGAGGGCGTGTACCCAGCGAATTATCCACAGGTGCTGCGCGTCACCGGCGATGCGCGCTGTGCCGAACTCGAGTGGTCATGGCTCAACAGTGCGCAGGCCGATTTCGCCGCGTGTGTGCATGGCACGTATCCGGGGCAGTCGGGCGCCAGTCTCGGCTGCGCGGCATTGAGCGGGCACATCGCCGGTTTCCTGGTGGAACAGCCTGATGCGAGTAACGAACAAGTCATCGAATGGCTGCGACACAACGCGTGTTATCGCGGCCCTGAACGGCGTTTCGCGCCATGACCACGATCGTTATATTGGGCGCCGGACCGGCAGGCGCAGCGGTGGCCTTGGGGCTGCGGCGACTGGGTTTTGCCGTTACGCTGGTCAGTGAATGGCGCCGGTTTGCGGCGCTGGAAGGTGTTTCCATTCGGGTGCTGGAGGCATTGCGCGGCGCGGGCCTGCATCAGGCGTTGGCAGATGCGACGCTGCCTTCTCAACGTCAGGTGAACTGGAACGGCCAGCAGCACGCGCAAAACATCGAGTATCTGCTGGATCGCCCGACCTTTGATCGAGGTTTGCGTGAGGACTTGCGTGCGGCGGGGGTGGTGTTGATTGAAGGCCGGGTGCTTGGCGTGCAGTCGTCGACTTCAAGGCATCAAGTCCAGATCGAAGGGCATGAGGTGTTGAGCGCAGACTTTCTGGTCGAGGCCCGTGGGCGCCAAGCGCCGACCCTCGGCAAAGGCCTGCGCGGGCCGGAGACGGTCAGCCTGCTCAATCGTTGGCAAGGCGCGCCGGGCACTACCGCCAGCGCCGTGGAGAGCCTCAACGATGGCTGGGCGTGGATGGCGCGGCGGGCTGATGGTCAGTGCTACTGGCAATGGACGGTGGACGTGGCCAGCGCCGGGTTGCCGGGCAAGGCGCAATTGCTTGAGTACTGCCAACAGCGGCGTCAGGACTCGGCAGTGGCCCGGGCATTTTTCGGTGACGAACCCGAGCTCGATCTACAGCTGCACGCCCGCAGCAGCACGGCGATTCTGAGCCCGCAGGTGTGCGGCGATAACTGGATTCGCGTGGGCGACGCAGCGATGGCCGTGGACCCGCTGTCGGGCAACGGCATCTTTCAATCGCTGTCGTCAGCGTTGCAGACGCCGACGGTGATCAACACCCTGCTGCGCAAACCTGAACGCGCGGCGTTGGCCCAGCGTTTTCATCAGCAGCGGGTCGAGCAGTTGTTTCTGCGCTTCGCCCGGATCGGCCGGGACTTTTATGCCGATGAGCAGCGTTGGTTCGATCAACCCTTCTGGCAGGCACGGCGGCAATGGCCGGATGCCGAAGTCGCCCATGCCGAGTCGGATTTCCAGGCGCTGAGGATTAAGCGGGCGCCGGTGTTGCGTGATGGGTTTGTCGATGAGGCTGAGGTGGTGATTACCGTGGATCAGCCGTTGGGGATCTGGCATGTGCAGGGGGTTGAGGTGGCGGCGTTGGTGCGGCGGTTGCGCACGGAGCCGGCGGAGAAGGTGTTGGCGGGGTTGACCTGCGAACAGGGGCGGATGGTCAGGAGTTGGTTGTTGGCTCAAGGCTACAAACCGTAGGAGCTGCCGAAGGCTGCGATCTTTTGGCTGCCTCAAACGTACCGAGTATCAAAAGATCGCAGGCTTCGCCAGCTCCTACAAAAACTGTTTCACAGTTTTATCAACACCGATTTCAACTCGGTGTAATGCTCAATCGCCGCATACCCCATCTCACGCCCGACCCCCGACATCTTGTACCCGCCAAACGGCAGCGCCGGGTCCAGGGCGCTGTGGCAGTTGACCCACACCGAGCCGGACTTGATCCGCGGAATCATCCGGTGCACCGCCGCCAGATCGTTGGACCAGATGCTCGCGCCCAGCCCGTAAGGGCTGTCATTGGCCATGCGCAAGGCATCGGCTTCATCATCGAACGGGATCGCCACCAGGACCGGGCCGAAGATTTCTTCCTGCACCAGCGAATGCTTCTGATCGACATCGACAATCACCGTTGGCTTGACGAAAAACCCCGGCCCGAACTGCTCGCCACCGCAGGCGATGGTCGCACCGCTTTCCCGGCCTTTTTCGATGTAGCCGTAGACGCGTTCCTGCTGGCGCGCCGAGATCAGCGGCCCCATGTCGACACTCGGGTCCAGGCCGTTACCAAGCTTCATCGCATTGGCGATATCGCTGATGTCCGCCACCACATTGTCGAAGTGTTTGCGCTGCACATACAGGCGCGAACCGGCGCAGCAGACCTGGCCCTGGTTAAAGAAAATCGCGCTGGCGGCACCGGCAGCAGCGGTTTTCAGGTCGGCGTCGGCCATGACGATGGTCGGCGATTTGCCGCCCAGTTCCAGGGTGACCCGGGTCATCGAGTCCATGGCGATCTTGCCGATCTGCTTGCCCACTGCGGTGGAGCCGGTGAAGGTCAGCTTGTCCACCATCGGGTTGTGGGTCAGGGCGGAACCTGCGGTGATGCCGGTGCCGGTCACCACGTTGAACACGCCTTCCGGATACCCGGCTTCCAGTACCAGTTCTGCGAGTTTCAGCGCGGTCAGTGGGGTTTCGTCGGCGGGCTTGAGCACCACGGTGCAACCTGTGGCCAGCGCCGGGCCAAGTTTCCAGCAGGCCAGCAGCAGCGGGAAGTTCCAGGCAACGATGGCGCCGACCACACCCACGGCTTCGCGGCGGATGAAACTGTGGAATTGATCGTTGGGCATCAACGGCGCCGACACGTCGACCGTGGAACCTTCGATCTTGGTTGCCCAGCCGGCCATGTAGCGCAGGAAGTCGATGGACAACTGCACATCCATTACTTGGGCGACGGCGGCGCTTTTACCGTTGTTCAGGCATTCCAGTTGCGCCAGCAGCTCGGCGTCGCGCTGCATCAGGTCGGCGAGTTTCCACAGCAGGTTCTGTCGCTCCCGTGGGCGGGTGCGGGTCCAGGCTGAATCATCGAAGGCCTGGCGGGCGGCGAAGACGGCGCGGTCGACATCGTCCGGCGTGGCCCGTGGCACCACGCACAGCACTTCGCCGGTGGCCGGGTTGTGCAGGGGCATGGTCTGGCCGTCGGCGGCCTCGACCCATTCGCCGCCGATGAGCATGCGCGGGGCGCGCTGGATGAACGCCGAAGTGGCGGGAAGCAGGTTGGGAAGCGACATGATGAAACCTCGTCTTGTTCGTGTGGCGAGGTCTTTCGCAACGGTTGTGCCAGTTGTGTTTATTTGATTGAAACCCTGATCGGATGGGCCTTTTGAACTATTTGCCCATGGCAGAGGAACAAGTGAACGTCGCAAATTGCGACAGCAAAGATCAAAAGATCGCAGCCTTCGGCAGCTCCTACACGAAAATCGCCGTTCACCTGTAGGAGCTGCCGAAGGCTGCGATCCTTTGATCTTGATCCTATGCTTGTCTCAGGTTGAAACAGTTGTCGCGAAATTAAACGAGGAACGCAGATCCAGCCATTGGCAAAAACCCGGTACTAACCGGCAAATCATTGATTCATTGAGACATTCGTAAGCTGGCACGCTCCGTGTATTGCTCATCGCAGACGTTTCTCTTGCCTCCGTCAGTGGTTCGCCACCGACGGCAGAAACCAAAAAAACGATAAGCCACAAAAATAAGAAAGCACCGTGCGAGGTTCGACGTTGATGAAGAGAAAACTCCGATCAGGCATGAGCGCCAGCCTGCTGGCCGTGGCCGCTTGCGTGGCGCTGCATTCGCCTTACAGCCTGGCAGCCCGCGACGCCCAGACCATCCTCAAGGAAACCTGTCAGGGCTGTCACACCCCTGAAGCCGATAACGCCCTGAGCCGTATCAGCCACCAGCGCAAGACGCCGGAAGGCTGGCTGATGAGCATCGCCCGCATGCAGACCATGCACGGTTTGCAGATCAGCGATGAAGACCGCCGAACGCTGGTCAAATACCTGGCCGACACCCAAGGCCTGGCGCCGAGCGAAACCGATGGCGTGCGTTATGCCATGGAGCGCCGGCTCAACACCGTCGAGCAGTTCGACGACCAGACCAGCCAGATGTGCGGCCGCTGCCACTCCGGTGCGCGGGTTGCGCTGCAACGGCGTCCGGCCCAGGAGTGGGAACGACTGGTGAACTTCCACCTCGGCCAATGGCCGTCGCTGGAATACCAGGCGCTGTCCCGTGACCGCGACTGGTTCGATCTGGCCCGCAAAGAAATGGTGCCGCTGTTGGCCAAGCGTTATCCGCTGGACAACCCGGCCTGGAAAAAATGGCTGAGCACCGCGCCGAAAAGCGAGGCGCTGGTGGGCGACTGGAGCTTCAGCGGTCACCTGCCGGGCAAGGGTGAACTGGCCGGTGTGATGAGCGTCAGCGCCGACGGCAACGACACTTTCAAAGTCAGCGTCAAAGGCCAATACGCCGACGGCACGCCGTTCAAAGGTGAGGGCAGTGCAATCCTCTACACCGGCTACGAATGGCGCGGCAACGTGACCATCGATGGCGTGACCATGCGCCAGGTGTTCGCTGCCCAAGGCAATGCAATGCAGGGCCGGATGTTCGAGGCCGAGCACGATGAACGCGGTCTGGACTTCGTCGCCGCCAAGCAGGGCTCCCAACGTTTGCTGGCGGTGCAGCCGGGTTATGTGAAGGCCGGCAGCGAAACCGAAGTGACGTTGATCGGCAGCGGCCTGAGCGGCAAGCCGAACTTCGGTAAAGGCGTGGAAGTGCTCGAAGTCGTCGAGCAAGGCCCGGAGCAGATCAAAGTCAAAATCAAGGCTGCCGCCAATGCTCAGCCGGGCTTGCGCGCGGTCACCGTCGGCACGCTGAAAGGCCCGAATCTGTCGGTCTACAGCAAGATCGCCTCGGTCAAAGTGGTGCCGGAGTTCTCGGTGGCGCGGATCGGCGAGGGCGGCGGTTCGACGCCGAAAGTCCAGGGCCGTTTCGACGCCGAAGCCTGGGGCAAAGGCGCCGATGGCAAGCCGTATCGCATCGGTGTGTTCCCGGCGCAGTGGAAGGTCGAAGCCTTCGATGACCGCGCCAAGGAAGACGAAGACGTCAAGTTTGCCGGCACCATGCACGCCGACACGGGCGTGTTCACGCCGGGCGATGCCGGGCCGAATCCGGCGCGCAAGATGTCCACCAACAATGCCGGCAACCTCAAGGTGATCGCCGCCGTCGACGACGCAGGGAAATCCCTGACCGGCGAAGGCCACATGATCGTGACCGTGCAACGCTGGAACAATCCACCCATTCCGTGATGTGCCTGGACTTGTACGTTTCAGACATTTTTTCGGAATGACCGCAGGCCCTCAAAGCAGGGCTTGCACAGGAGGTTGGCAATGGGCGCTATCTTGAATCTGGTCGAACGCAACCTGCACGAAGTGCACGTCGATGCCGACCGCATGCTGTTTCACATCCCAAGCAGTTCGCTGTTCGCCAGCGATGAACTGACAGGGACCATCATCGATACCTTGCGCGGTCCAGGCTGTTCTTCGGACGACCTGATCCAGCGCCTGGCCGCGCGCTTCAACGGTGAGGAAATCACCGAAACCCTGCGTGAGTTGATGGCGCTGGAACTGGTCAGCGACGGCTCGCCGCTGACCCCGGACATCGCCACCAAACGCGTCGAGCGCACGGCGATCAATACCGTGGTCCTGAACGTCAACACCGGCTGCAACCTGAGTTGCACCTACTGCTACAAGGAAGACCTCGACAAGCCTTCGGCCGGCAAGAAGATGGACGTGGAAACGGCGATCGCGTCCGTGGAAATGCTGCTGCGCGAATCCCCGGACGAAGAGCGGTTCACCGTGGTGTTTTTCGGCGGCGAACCGCTGAGCAATCGCAAGCTGATCGAGTACATGGTCGACTACTGTGAGAAGCGTTTTCGCGAGGCGGGCAAGTTCGTCGAGTTCGTCATGACCACCAACGCCACGCTGCTCACCGAAGAAACCGTGGACTATCTGAATGCCCACCGTTTCGGGCTGTCGGTCAGTATCGACGGGCCGAAAACCGTGCACGACCGCAACCGCATCACCGTGGGCGGGCAGGGCACCTACGACGTGGTGCGGCGCAAGGCCGAGATGTTGCTGTCGCGCTACAACAGTCGTCCGGTGGGCGCGCGGGTAACGTTGACCACTGGCGTGACCGACGTCGAAACCATCTGGGATCACCTGTTCAACGAACTGGGTTTTGCCGAAGTCGGTTTCGCCCCGGTGACCTCCGGCGACATCAGCAGCTTCAACCTGACCAGCGACGAGCTGATTGAAGTCTTCGCCAGCATGAAACGCCTCGGTCGGCGTTACCTGGAAGCGGCGCTGGAACACCGCAACATCGGTTTCTCCAACTTGCACCAGTTGATCACCGACATCCATGAAGGTCACAAGAAAGCCCTGCCATGCGGCGCGGGCCTGAAGATGCTGGCGGTGGATCACAAGGGCGAGCTGAACCTGTGCCATCGCTTCACCGGTTCGAGCCTGCCGACCTTCGGCAACGTCCACAGCGGCGTCAAACAGGTTGAATTGAACGACTTCCTTTCGCAGCGCCTGGACCGCACCAACACCGGGTGCGAGGACTGCCAGATCCGCAACCTGTGCTCCGGCGGCTGCTACCACGAGAGCTATGCCCGCTACGGCGACCCAACCCACCCGACTTATCACTACTGCGAACTGATGCGTGACTGGGTCGACTTCGGCATCGAGGTCTACACCCGGATCATGGCTCACAACCCTGCGTTCATCAGCAGCTACATCACTCCGCGCAAGGCTCACTGATATGAAACATCTCAAGGCAATCAATAACAAAGCGTTGAAGCTGGATCAGGCCGCAGACGAGAACCGCATCGAAGAAGTGGTGGCAATGAGCTCGGTGGCGGGCTGTGCGTCGACCACCGATCCGGGCTGGGAAATCGATGCGTTTGGCGGTGTGTCGTCGCTGTGCCAGCCGATGGAGGCTGACCTCTACGGTTGCTCCGATCCGTGCTGGTGGCCGGCCCAGGTGCCCGACATGATGAGCACCTACCCGGACTGGAACAAGGATGCCCAGGCGTCCAACGACAACTGGCGCAACCTCGGCACTGTCTTCCCGAAAGACAAGTGATCTGACAAGAAGAAGGATTCCAGCATGCACAGCATAAAAGCCTGCGGCCTGGCCGCTTTCGCCGTCCTGAGCACCTGTTCGCTCAGTGTCCTGGCGGATGAAAACACCGCGTTGCAAGACGGTCACGAATACATGTTGACCACCAACTACCCGAACAACCTGCATGTGATCGACCTGGCCACCGACACCTTGTACAAGACCTGCAAGCTGCCCGACGCCTTCGGCCCCGGCACCGTGCAGTTGTCGCCGGACCGCAAGACCGCCTACGTGTTGAACAACCACTACGCGGATGTCTACGGCGTTGAGCTGGACAGCTGCAAGCAGGTGTTCCACGCCAGCATTACCCAGAAGCCGGGCGAGAAAGCCAAGTCGATGTTCGCCTTCACCCTCAGCCACGATGGCAAGGAGTTGTTCACCGTCGCCAACCCGACCTTGATGCTCAACGATCGCTACGAAGTGCAGCAGCCGCGGCTTGATGTGTACAAGACCGACGCCGGCATGGACGCCAAACCGGTGCGCAGTTTCCCGGCGCCACGTCAGTTGACCATCATGCAGAGCGGCGATGACGGCACGCTGTACGTGGCTGGGGCGGACGTCTACAAGGTCAATGTGCAGACCGGCAAGTTCGAAGTGCTGATCCCCAGTCGTCACTGGAAGCGTGCGAACTACAGCGCGCCGGACGTGCTCTACGTGTGGAACCAGCAGACCTATCGCCATGACTTCTCGCTGCTCTACACCGCCGCGAAATTCAAGGACAAGAAGCAGGACCCGGCCACCGCCGAATACCTGTACGGCCTGTTCAGCGTCGACCTGAAGACCGGCAAGACCGAAACCACCGATTTCGGGCCTCTGACGGAAATCTACTTCAGCGGCATGCGCTCGCCGAAAGACCCGAACCTGATGTTCGGCGTGCTCAACCGGCTGGCCAAGTACGACATCAAAGAGAAGAAAATGCTCCAGGCGGCGACGCTTGATCACTCCTACTACTGCATTTCCTTCAACAAGGATGGCAGCAAGATCTACCTGGCGGGGACGTTCAACGACGTGGCGATCTTCGATGCCGACAGCTTGAAACAGACGGGCAGCATCAAGTTGCCGGGTGGGGATATGGCGATTACCACGGCGCAGATTTTTGTCCGGTAATTGCGGCGTTTAAACTGACGCCATCGCGGGCAAGCCTTGCTCCTACAGATTCGAGTCGTTCACATCTTTGGCGAACAACACGATTACGTAGGAGCAAGGCTTGCCCGCGATGGGGCTCTTACAGGCACTAGAGATTCAAACCCCCGGCACCGGACACCCCAAATCCCCCTCCTGGCACTTCAGATAAGTCTTGAACGTCTCAACCCGCGCCTTGGTCAACTCAGTCACGCAATTGCTGTAGATCAGCGGATAAACACTCCCACCTTCCACCCCGGACGCCGAAAACTTGCACTCGGCATCGCGAAACGCAATCCACGACCGCTGCGCCCCCAGCAGCAGCTTCTTGCTGTCGGGGTTACCCTTCAGGCGCGAAGTGATTTGCTGGTAAAGCGCATTCAACTCCTTGTCCGCCGCCGCATGCTGCTGCGACGCACACTGGTTCATCGTGGCCTGATCGGTGGCGTTGTCGCAGTCAACGGCATGCGCCAGAGAAGTGAACAACAAAGGCGTCAACGCCAGGAGAAAGCGTGCGTACATGGCAGAAACTCGCTGTAACGGGGGAGATTGCGGTGCAGTGTAGCGAAGCCGGCATCGATGTCAGGCGTACGATTACGACAGCTGACAGCCCTCTCATACAACTTTCGGGCTGGACATGTGGTCTTAGAGGCCTACTGTTGTTCAGTACAGGAGGTGACGTATGAAACCAGTTCCCAATAGTTTTGAGCGCAAAATCAAGCTTAAATCGCCGCGCTCCCATGTATGGCGTGCCTTGGTCGATGCGGAGGCGTTTGGTCAGTGGTTCGGCGTAGCGCTTGAAGGCAGGCGTTTCATTGCCGGCGAGTGGACGCAAGGGCAGGTGACGTATCCCGGTTACGAACACGTGTTGTGGAATGTGCTGGTGGAGCGGGTCGAGCCGCAGCAGTTGTTTTCCTTTCGCTGGCACCCTTACGCCGTTAACCCGAAGATCGACTACTCCCAGGAGCCCACCACGCTGGTGAAGTTCGAAATGGAAGACTATGAGGACGGCACGCTGCTCAAGGTTTCCGAGTCCGGTTTCGCGCACATTCCCGACATACGACAGAAGGAGGCGTATTACATGGACAGCCGTGGCTGGGAAGAGCAGTTGAACAGACTGGAACAATTCCTTGTTGAAAACGCCAAGGCCCGCGAGCGCGAGAGTGACTGACGGCAGTATGTTTGAACCCTGGCTGAAACGCTGGGCGCTGGTGCCGGATGGACAACCGATCACCACGCCCGGCAGCCGCTTGTTGCCGGTGCGCCGGGGCGATGCGCCGGCCATGTTGAAGATTGCCATCGATGCCGAAGAAAAATTCGGCAACCTGTTGATGACCTGGTGGGACGGCCACGGACCCGCGACGTTTCCAGCGGCAGATCGAGGTAGTGGCCGAGGCTGCCGGGCTTGATCAGCGCAGGTTGTTGCAATGGGTATTGGCGTTTGCCGGTTTGTCGGCGGCGTGGTTTCTTGAGGATGGCGACGACCGGGCGGCTGAAAGTCAGCTGCACGTCGCGAAACTCGCGGCCTCCAGCCTTGGTGCATGAGGCATCCAAGGGTTTTCGGAGGGGGCGCTATAGCGAATGTCTTACACGCCGTAACAACTATGTCGTCTATTGCGGATTGGATCCCATGCGTATTCTGGCCCCATCCACTGATGCACAGGGAGTGCTCAGGATCATGGATGATCGGCCATTTGCATGGAATGCTGACGACAGGGAGTCGTAATGGTCTTGGAAGAACCCGCCTCGGCGGGTTTTTTTATGGGCGCAGGAAAAGTCCTGGCAGCGGGAGCCTTGGCCCCCCGCAGCTTTTTTCTAGCGACGGTCGAGTTTCGCGGCGGCACGCTCAGTGATTTCCGTGCGCAGTTTCAACGAGCCTGCCGCGCGTTTGCGGGCCTCTTCCAATACGCTGGCTGGCGCAGTTTCCGGGCTACCTGCCTGGAACGGCGGAGCCGGGGCGTATTCCAGCTGCAATTGCACCAGTTCGGCGGTGTCCTGATCGAACAGTTCTGCGGCCAGGGTCAGGGCGAAATCGATGCCCGCGGTGATCCCGCCACCGGTCAGCAGATTGCCGTCACGCACCACGCGATCCTTCACCGCAATCGCCCCCAGCGGTGCCAGCAATTCGTGATAGGCCCAGTGGGTAGTGGCGCGTTTGCCTTTCAACAAACCCGCCGCACCGAGCACCAGCGCGCCGGTGCAGACCGAAGTCACGTAACGCGCATTCGCGGCCTGAGCCCTGATGAACGCCAGCGTTTGTTCATCTTCCATGAGCGGCCCGACGCCGCTGCCCCCGGGCACACAGATCACATCCAGCGCCGGGCAATCGTCGAAAGTAACGGTCGGTTTCAACATCAGGCCGGTGCTGGCGGTGATAGGCATCAGGTCCTTCCAGATCAGATGCACCTTCACATCCGGCAACGAAGCCAGCACGTCGTACGGGCCGGTGAGGTCGAGTTGTTGCACCTGTGGAAACAACAGAAAACCGATCTGCAAGGTCATGGTGTTTTTCTCCTGAAGTGGGTGGACGACTTCACTGTAGACGCCTAGGATTTGGCGCATACGCCAATCACCCCACGAATTGCGCCAAAATGCCGAAAACCATTCACGTACTCGCCTTCGCCAACGTGCAATTGCTCGACGTCACCGGGCCGTTGCAGGTGTTTGCCTCGGCCAACGACATCGCCCGCCAGCAAGGTTCACCGACGCCGTACGCGCCATCGGTGATTGCCAGCGGCGGCGGGGCGGTGATGTCGTCGGCGGGGTTGGCGTTGTTGGCCGAACCATTGCCCGAGCAGGGCAGCGACACCTTGATCATCGCCGGGGGCTGGGGCGTTTACGCGGCGGCGGAGGATCAGCCACTGGTGAGTTGGGTGCGTGAGCATGCGGCCAAGTGCCGACGGGTGGCTTCGGTGTGCACCGGAGCGTTTTTGCTGGCGGCAAGCGGCTGGCTCGATGGCCGGCGCGTGGTCACCCACTGGACCCGATGCGAGCAGTTGGCGCAGCAGCATCCACAATTGCAGGTCGAACCCAATCCGATTTTCATCAACGACGGCCCGGTCTGGACCTCGGCCGGGGTCACTGCCGGCATCGACCTGGCGCTGGCGATGGTAGAAGCCGATCTGGGCCGCAAAATGGCACTCGAAGTCGCCCGACAGTTGGTGGTGTTCCTGAAACGGCCCGGAGGCCAGTCGCAATTCAGCGTGACCTTGTCCTTGCAGAAAGAAGGCAGCCGTTTCGACGAACTTCACGCCTGGATCAGTGAAAACCTCACCAAAGATCTCGGTATTCCGACCTTGGCGCTACAGGCCGGCATGAGCGAACGCAGCTTCGTCCGCCACTACCGCGCCGACACCGGCCAGACCCCGGCCCGAGCCATCGAGCTGATCCGGGTCGAGACCGCACGGCGATTGCTGAGTGATACCGGCGTACCGATCAAACGCGTCGCCATGCAATGCGGATTCGGCAGCGAAGAAACCCTGCGTCGCAATTTCCTACGGGCCATGGGCGTAACGCCGCAAGCCTATCGAGAGCGTTTTTCCGTCAGCGTTGCAGCAGATCCAGTAATGCCTTGAGCGTCGCCTCGGGGGCTTCTTCGGGAATGTTATGTCCGACACCCGCCAGCATCCGGCGCTCGTAAGGCCCGGTGAAATGCTCGATGTCGTCGTCGACCTCCGCTGCCGGGCCAACGCCATCGTCGGCACCACACAGGGAAATCGTCGGCACACTGATGGAGGGTTGTCGGGTCAGCGCCTCCTCGATCGACTCCAGCGCCGGGTCGCCGGCCACATACATGAAGCGGTGACGATAGGAATGAATCACCACGTCGACGAAATCCGGGTTGTCGAAGGCTGGCGCGCTCAAGGGATAGCGTTCGGCCCTGTTTGCCCAGGTCGGTGACCACAGCTTCCACAACAACTCACACACGCCCCGGCGATTTTCCGTCAGTCCCTCAACGCCACGCTGCGTATGAAAATAATACTGATACCAGAGACGATGCTCGGTTTCCGGGTCCCGTGGTCGTACCGAACGAGGAATGTTCTGCAGATTGTAGCCATCCCCCGTCACCAGACAACGAACCCGCTCCGGCCACAACGCCGCGACAATGCACGCCGCCCGACCGCCCCAGTCATAACCGCAGAGCGCCGCTTGCTTGATGGAAAGCGCATCCATCAGCTCGAGCAAATCCTGAGCGAGGGCGGCTTGCTGCCCGGAACGCAGCGTGTCAGGACTGTTGAATCGCGTCGGGCCGTAACCGCGCAGGTAGGGCACGATCACACGGTAGCCCTTGGCCGCGAGAGGCGGGGCGATTTCGTCGAAGGCGCGGGGGGAATAGGGGAAGCCGTGGAGCAGGATAACCGGGTCGCCGGTGAGGGGGCCGTGTTCCTCGTAGGCGAGGTTCAGAATCGGAGTCCGGACATACTGGATCAGCTTGTGATTACTCATTCGTCAGCTTTCCCCTAGGCTTCAACTTCCGCTATTTGGTTGAAATATTTCGCCCGATCCGGCGTAAACGCCACCACCATTTTCGTGCGTGAACAACCCGCTGATGCTCGATGTTAGGTGGGGATGTCACGGCTGGCAACAGGGTGTTTTTGCAGATTTTGTTTAACCAATGTAGGGCGCTGGCTTACGCAGTACCTGTGTTCAAGGCTGCCAAAAACTCTTCTCCGCGCTCAACTTGCGATCCAGAAAACACGCGGCGCTGATCAACGCCAGGTGCGTCAACGCCTGCGGGGTGTTGCCCATATGCCGCGCATGACTATCGAACTCTTCGGCATACAGGCCTAACGGATTGGCGTAACGCAGCAGTTGTTCGAACTCCAGATGGGCCTTTTCCACCCGACCGGCGCGGGCCAGGCATTCGACGTACCAGAACGAACACGCGGCAAACGCGCCTTCGGTGCCCGGCAGGCCATCGATCTGGTTGAGGTCGTTGTGGTAGCGGTAGACCATGCCGTCACGCACCAGGTTTTTTTCGATGGCGTCGAGCGTCGCCAGCCAGCGTGGATCCTTGGCGCTGACGAAACGTACCAGCGGCATCAGCAGCATTGAACCGTCAAGACCAGTGCCGCCGATGTGCTGGACGAAATGCCCGCGTTCTTCATTCCAGAAGTTGTCCCAGATGTCGGCGTAGATCGCTTGCCGAGTCTGATCCCAGCGGGCGAATGGGGCGGGCAACGAGCGTTTCGACGCGAGACGAATCGCCCGATCCAGTGCGACCCAGCACATCAGACGCGAGTGCAGGAAGTGATGCTGCTCGCCGCGCATTTCCCAGATGCCGACGTCTTCCTGCTGCCAGGTTTCGCAGACCTGATCGACCACTTCCACGGTGTGCTTCCAGCCCTCGTGGGAAATAGCCTCGCCGTACTTGTTGACCAGGTACACCGCGTCCATCAGCTCGCCGAAGATGTCGAGCTGAACCTGCGCGTACGCCAGATTGCCGATGCGCACCGGTTTCGCGCCACCGTGGCCGGACAGGTGCGTGAGTTCGATTTCCGGCAGTTCCTGACGGCCGTCGATGCCGTACAGAATGTTGAGTTTCATCGGTTGGCCGCGACAATCGCTGACCCGCCCGCGCAGCCAGCGCATGTAGGAGTTGGCCTCTTCGACAAAGCCCAGGCGCATGAAGGCGTACACCGTGAACGAAGCGTCGCGGATCCAGGTGTAGCGGTAATCCCAGTTGCGTTCGCCGCCGACGGTTTCCGGCAAGCCGAAGGTCGCGGCGGCGAGGATGGCGCCGTGTTTGCGTGAGGTCAGCAGCTTCATCGCCAGCGCCGAGCGGTTGACCATTTCCCGCCAGCGACCGCGATAGTTGGACTGGCCGATCCAGTCGCGCCAGAACTTCAGCGTGCGTTGCAGGCACAGTGCGGCGGCGCCTTCCTTGAAGCGCGGATCGTCGATGGCGCCGAGCAGGAACTCGGCGGTCTGGTCCTGTTCGAGGGTGAATTCGGCGACCGCCGCATTGGCGTCTATGCGCAAAACCTGATCGGCAGACAGGCGCAGCGATGGCTGATTGGCGGCTTCGAAAATTACGTCCTTTTTATCCATGCGCGCGCGGGTCATGGCGCGGGCGTAGTCATGTCGCACGGCGCAACGCAAGTGAAAGGTTGCCTTGCCGCTGACCACTCGCACCCGGCGCATCAGCACCGGAAAATCGTCCTCGCTGTCGCCGATCGGCAGCAGATCGGTCACCTCGACCACCGCGCGATCGCTGAGCCAGCGGGTTTGCAAGACGTTGGTGTCCGGCAGGTAAATCTGTTCACGGCGGGCGTCGGGCAAGTCCGGGGATAACTGGAAAATACCCGCATCGGGACTGTCCAGCAGCGAACAGAAAATCGACGGGCTGTCGAACTCCGGCCAGCAGAAAAAATCCACGCTGCCCTTGTCATTGACCAGCGCGGCACTGCGCATGTCGCCGATGATGCCGTGGGCGTCGATGGGGCTTTGGCGTTCGGGGTGATCAGCCATTGTCGCGAAACTCCGGGAATCAGGGGTCTATTTAGCTGACTGGTTTGGGTGGACTGGAGTTCATTTGTGCGGTGACTGTTATGGCCCTGTCGCCAGCGGCTGGCTCCCACAATGACTGATGTACACCCATCCAATGTGGGAGCCAGCCTGCTGGCGATAGGGCCTTCACATTCAACCAACAATTCCACGCTTTCTTCTCAATCAGCGTTTATGGCAACGTGCAGTCCCTTGACGAGACCTGCCCCCATGCCCAACCCCTACCGCGAACTGTTCAAAGCCCCGGGCGCCCGTGCTTTCGTGCTGGCCGGGATGATCGCGCGCATGCCGATTTCCATGACCGGCATCGGCTTGATCACCATGCTGTCGCAGTTGCAGGGTGGCTACGGATTGGCCGGCGCGGTGGCGGCGACGTTTGCGTTGGCCACGGCGTTTTGTGCGCCGCAGGTGTCGCGGCTGGTGGACCGTTTTGGTCAGCGACGGATTTTGCCGGTGTCAGCGTTGATCGGTGGCGGGGCGCTGTTGATGGTGTTGCTCTGCACCCGTTTGCAGGCGCCGAACTGGACGTTGTTTGTGTTTGCCGCGATTGCCGGTTGCATGCCGAGTATGTCGGCGATGGTGCGGGCGCGCTGGACCGAGTTGTATCGCGGCCAGCCGCAACTGCAAACCGCCTATGCCCTGGAGTCGGTGCTGGACGAAGTCTGCTTTATCGTCGGGCCGCCGCTGTCGGTGGGCTTGTGCGTGGTGGCGTTCCCCGAGGCCGGGCCGTTGGCGGCATTGCTGATGCTGGCGATCGGAGTTACGGCGTTCGTGTCGCAGCGCAGCACCGAGCCGCCCGTGCATCCCTATGAAGAGCATCACGCCGCGTCGATCATCCGCTCCGTGGACATCCAGTTGCTGATGCTGTTGATGGTCGCCATGGGCACCATCGTCGGTGTGGTGGATGTGGTCAGCGTCGCGTTCGCCCAGCATCAGGGCCAACCGGCGGCGGCGAGTATCGTGCTGTCGGTGTATGCGATCGGTTCGTGCATGGCGGGTTTGGCGTTCGGTGCGTTGCGTTCGAAAGTGCCGCTTCCAAGGTTGTTTCTCTATGGTGGCGTGGCGACGGCGGTGACGACCTTGCCGCTGTTGCTGGCGGTGAACATTCTCGGGTTGTCACTGGCTGTGTTTGTCGCCGGTCTGTTTTTTGCGCCGACGTTGATTGTCGCCATGGCTCTCGTGGAGCAGATCGTCCCACCGGCCAAGCTCACTGAGGGCCTGACCTGGCTGGTGACCGGGTTGAGCATCGGCGTGGCGATCGGTGCGGCGGGGTCGGGGTGGATGGTGGATGCGTTCGGGGCCAGGAGCGGGTTTTGGCTGGCGATTGGCGCGGGTGCGGTGGTTCTCGGTTCGGCGGTGCAAAGCTATCGCCATTTGAAATAGGGACCAATTGTGGGAGCGAGCTTGCTCGCGATAGCGGTGTGTCAGGTACCTTGATACCAACTGACACTCCGTCATCGCGAGCAAGCTCGCTCCCACAGGGTTATCAGTACGACTAATTCTCTGCGTACTTCATCCGTTCTCTTTACAGACAACTTTCGAGGTACGCCCGGTGACCCAGCTGACATTGCTGTGCCTGCCCTATTCTGGCGCGAGCGCCATGGCCTATAGCCGCTGGCGGCGCAAACTGCCGGAGTGGATCAAGCTGCAACCGGTGGAATTGCCGGGGCGTGGCGCGCGCTACGGCGAGCCGTTGCACACCGACATGCGCCGCCTGGCGCTGCAACTGGCTCACGAACAAAAGGCCATGCTCAAGGCGCCCTATGCTTTGTTCGGCCATAGCCTCGGCGCGTTGCTGGCCTGTGAAATGGCCCACGCGTTTCGCTCGCTCGGTGGTCCGGAGCCGGTGGCCTTGTTCGCCTCGGGCACCGCTGCGCCGACGATGCGCGCCGATTACGACCGCGGGTTTGCCGAGCCGAAATCCGATGCCGAACTGATCGAGCAACTGCGCACCCTCAACGGCACCAGCGAGGAAGTGCTGGCCAACGAAGAGCTGATGAGCCTGACGCTGCCGATCCTGCGCGCCGACTTTCAGTTGTGCGGGCGTTTCGAACCGATCCAGCGACCGTTGCTCAAGTGCCCGGTGCATGTGCTCGGCGGCAAGGCTGACCGCGCCACCACCGAGCAGTTGATCGGCTGGAGCAAGGAAACCCACGGCAGCTTTTCCGTGGACATGTTGGCTGGCGGGCACTTCTTCATTCATGAGCATGAGGCCAAGGTGCTGCGGGTGATCAAGGATCAGCTGGAGGTGCATCATCGGCGGCATGCCATGGCCGCCAGTGCCTGACCCCGATTCTTGTAGGAGCAAAGCTTGCTCGCGATAGCGGTCTGACATTCAACATAGATATCGACAGTCACACCGCCATCGCGAGCAAGCTTTGCTCCTACAGGTGTTTTACCTCCCTTCTGATACTTGTTCTCATTCGCTAATTTTTCCGGCCTGCATTCGTTTTATAGGGACGACGTGCCTTTGTGCTTCCCGCCACTGATCCGGATACCCAGAAATGAATGCTGAAGACTCCTTGAAACTTGCTCGCCGGTTTATCGGGTTGCCCCTGGAAAAGCGCCAGATGTTCCTAGCGGCCTTGCACAAGGAGGGCGTTGATTTCGCCCGTTTTCCCATTCCTGCCGGCGTCGAGGCCGAGGATCGCCAGGCGTTGTCGTACGCCCAGCAACGCATGTGGTTTCTCTGGCAACTGGACCCGCAAAGCGGCGCCTACAACCTGCCGGGCGCGGTACGCCTGACCGGTCGTCTGAATCTGCCGGCGCTGGAGCAGGCCTTCGCCAGCCTGGTGGCGCGTCATGAAACCCTGCGCACCGTGTTTGCGCCGCAACCCGATGACACCCTGCTGCAAGTGCCAGCCACGGCGCCGCTGGAGATCGATCACGTCGATTTCAGCGCCTTGCCCGCCACCGAACGCGAGCAGGCGGTGGCCCGGGCCGCCGAGCAGCAATCGGAGTTGCCGTTCGATCTGGGCAGCGGTCCGCTGCTGCGCGTGACCTTGCTCAAGCTCGCTGAACAGGAACACGTGCTGCTGCTGACCCTGCACCACATCGTGTCCGACGGTTGGTCGATGAACGTGCTGATCGACGAATTCATCCGCTGCTACGACGCCTTCGATGCCGGCACGCAACCGCAACTGGCTGCGTTGCCGATCCAGTACAGCGACTACGCCTTGTGGCAGCGCCGCTGGCTGGAGGCGGGCGAGCAGGCGCGTCAACTTGAATACTGGCAAGCGCAACTGGGCGACGAACACCCGGTGCTTGAATTGCCCCTCGATCATCCACGCCCGGCGATGCCGAGCTATCGCGGCACGCGCTACGAATTCGCCATCGACGGGCAACTGGCCGAGCAACTGCGCGCCACCGCGCAAAAGCACAACATCACCTTATTCATGCTGTTGCTCGGTGCGTTCAACGTGCTGCTGCACCGCTACACCGGGCAGAACGACATCCGCGTCGGCGTGCCGATCGCCAACCGTAACCGTGCCGAAATCGAAGGCCTGATCGGTTTCTTCGTCAACACCCAGGTGCTGCGCACGCAACTGGACGGCCAGACCCGTGTCGACGATCTGCTGCGCCGGATCAAGGAAACCGCGCTCGGCGCCCAGGCCCATCAGGACCTGCCGTTCGAGCGCCTCGTCGAAGCGCTGAAACTGGAACGCAGCCTCAGCCACACGCCGCTGTTCCAGGTGATGTACAACCATCAGCCGCAGGTCGCGGACATTTCCACGGTGACCACGGCGTCCGGCCTGGCGCTGGGCATGATCGAGTGGCAAGGGCGCACCACCCAGTTCGACCTGACCCTCGATACTTATGACCTCAACACCAATGAAAAGCGCGGCAAACTGCACGCCGCGCTGACCTACGCCAACGACCTGTTCGACGCCGCGACTATCACACGCATGGCGCAGCACTGGACACGTTTGCTGCAAGGCATGGTCAGCGATTCACAGCAGCGCATCAGTGATTTGCCGTTGCTGGAACAGGCCGAATATCAGCGCATCGTGCATGACTGGAACCTCGCCGATGAAAGCTTTGCCGGAGATCTGTGCATTCATCAGCTGATCAGCCAGCAAGTGGCTGCGAGCCCTGATGCATTGGCCGTGACCTTCGCGAACACGCAACTGACTTACAG
Source organism: Pseudomonas sp. NFX98 (assembly GCF_047784845.1). Classification (NCBI taxonomy): domain Bacteria; kingdom Pseudomonadati; phylum Pseudomonadota; class Gammaproteobacteria; order Pseudomonadales; family Pseudomonadaceae; genus Pseudomonas; species Pseudomonas sp. NFX98. The sequence goes on from NZ_JBLNNF010000015.1 coordinate 26,635, forward strand.
TGAACTCGACCAGCAAGCCAACCGTCTGGCACACAAACTGATCGAACTCGGCGTCGGCCCGGAAGTGCGGGTCGGCGTAGCGATGCAGCGTTCCGAGCAACTGCTGGTGGCTTTGCTCGCCGTGCTTAAGGCCGGTGGCGCCTACGTGCCGCTCGACCCGGATTACCCGGCCGAGCGCGTTGCCTACATGCTCGAAGACAGCCGCGCACTGGTGCTGATCACGCAGCAGGCTGTCGCCGAATCGTTGAGTGTGAGCGCAGATACTCAAGTCCTGTTGATGGACGACATCCAGTCGCTAACCAACTACCCGCAAAGCGCCCCGGTCACCCGCGTCACGCCGGACAATCTCGCCTACGTGATCTACACCTCGGGCTCCACCGGCAAGCCCAAAGGCGTGGCCATCGCCCATCGCAACGTGTTGGCGCTGATCGACTGGTCCAGATCGGTTTACAGCCGCGGCGACATTCAAGGCGTGCTGGCTTCCACGTCGGTGTGCTTCGACCTGTCGGTGTGGGAGCTCTTCGTCACCCTGGCCAACGGTGGTTCGCTGATCATCGCCCGCAACGCGTTGGAGTTGCCGCACCTGCCGGCCCGGGACCGGGTGCGCCTGATCAACACGGTTCCCTCGGCGATCAACGCGCTGCAACGCGACGGGCAGATCCCGCCGAGCGTGCGCATCATCAATCTGGCCGGTGAGCCGCTCAAACAGAGTCTGGTGGAGGCGCTGTATCAGCAAGCGACCGTCGAACACGTCTACGACCTGTACGGCCCGTCGGAAGACACCACCTATTCGACCTGGACCCGCCGCGAGGCCGGTGGTCGCGCCAACATCGGTCGCCCGCTCAAGCACACCGCTAGCTATCTGCTGGATGCCGACCTGCAACCAGTGCCGCAAGGCGTGTCCGCCGAGCTGTACCTCAGCGGTGCGGGCATCACCCGTGGCTACCTGGCTCGCCCAGGCCTGACCGCCGAAAAGTATGTGCCGAACCCGTTTTCCAGTACCGGCGAACGCCTGTACCGCACCGGCGACCTGACCCGTTATCAAGCCGAGGGCACCCTGCAATACGTCGGCCGCATCGACCATCAGGTCAAGGTGCGTGGCTTCCGTATCGAACTCGGTGAAATCGAAGCGCGGCTGTTGCAGCAGGACGCGGTGCGCGAACTGGCGGTGCTGGCTCAGGACGGCGCCAGCGGTCAGCAACTGGTGGCGTACATCGTGCCAAACGATTCGGCGCTGGTAGTCGATGCCAAGGCGCGAGCAACCCTGCGCGAGACGCTGAAAGCCGCGCTGCGTCAGCATTTGCCGGACTACATGGTCCCGGCGTTCCTGCTGTTCCTCGACCATCTGCCACTGACCCCGAACGGCAAACTCGACCGCAAGGCCTTGCCGGCGATTGATGGATCGACTCAACAATGCGAACACGTCGCGCCGCGCAGCGAACTGGAAAAAGCCCTCGCCGCCATCTGGCGAGACGTGCTGGCCGTCGACAGCGTCGGCCTGGAAGACAACTTCTTCGAACTGGGCGGCGATTCCATCGTCTCGATGCAAGTGGTCAGCCGTGCGCGGCAGGCCGGTATCGTGCTCAGCCCCAAGGATCTGTTCCAGCACCAGACCATCCGCAGCCTCGCCCAAGCGGCGCGCACTGGCGGGCAATCGCAAATCGATCAAGGTCCGGCGGTTGGCGCAGTGGCGCTGGCGCCGGTGCAGCAATGGTTCTTCGAACAGGCGATCCCCGAGCGTCAGCACTGGAACCAGTCGCTGTTGCTGATGCCGCGCGAGGCGCTGAACATCGAAGCGCTGGAGCGTGCCCTGGACCAATTGCTGACTCAACACGACAGTCTGCGCCTGCGTTATGCACAGGCAGAAAACACCTGGCAGCAAACCTACGCCGCACCGACCACGGAGTCGGTGTTGTGGCACCGTCAGGCGCAATCGGTCGAGCAACTCAATGCCTTGTGCGACGAAGCCCAGCGCAGCCTCGATCTGCAAAACGGTCCGTTATTGCGTGCACTACGGGTCGAAATGGCTGACGGCACCGAACGCTTGCTGCTGGTCATCCATCACCTGGCGGTGGACGGTGTTTCCTGGCGCGTGTTGCTGGAAGATCTGCAGCACTTCTACAACGGAGGTACTGCGCAGGCGAAAACCAGCACTTATCAGCGTTGGGTCGCGCGTTTGCAGGATCATCTGCCAGCCTTCGAACACAACCTCGGCCACTGGCAGACCCAACTGCAAGACGCACCAAACGACTTGCCATGCGAACACCCGAACGGTGCGCTGGAAAACCGCTTCGAAGAAAAGCTCGAACTCAAACTCGACGTCGAACAAACCCGCAAGCTGCTGCAACAGGCGCCGGCGGCCTATCGCACCCAGGTCAACGACCTGCTGCTGACCGCACTGGCCCGCGCCGTTTGCCGCTGGAGCGGGCAGGGCAGCACGCTGATCCAGCTCGAAGGCCATGGCCGCGAAGACCTGTTCGACGACATCGACCTGACCCGCACCGTTGGCTGGTTCACCAGCCTGTTCCCGGTCAACCTGAAACCCGTCGCCGAGCTCGGCGCATCGATCAAGTCGATCAAGGAACAACTGCGCAACGTCCCGCACAAAGGCTTGGGTTACGGCGCGCTGCGCTACCTCGGCACGCCTGAGGTCCGCGCGGAACTGGCGGCGCTGCCGCAACCGCGCATTACCTTCAACTATCTGGGGCAGTTTGACCGTCAGTTCGATGAGGGCGCGTTGTTCACGCCGTCCACCGAAGGCAACGGTGTGGCGCAAGACCCATCGGCGCCGCTGGGTAACTGGCTGGTGGTCGAAGGTCAGGTCTATGGCGGCGAGTTGTCCCTGAGCTGGGGCTTCAGCCGCGAGATGTTCGACACCGCGACCATCCAGCGTCTGGCCGACGAATACGCGCATGAACTGAACGCGCTGATCGATCACTGCTGTGCGCTTGAAGTGGCGCAAGCCACGCCGTCGGACTTCCCGCTGGCGCAGATCAATCAGGCGCAACTCGATGAATTGCCGCTCGCCGTCTCGACGCTGGAGGACCTGTATCCGCTGTCGCCAATGCAGCAGGGCATGCTGTTCCACACCCTGTACGAGCCGCAAGTCGGCGCCTACATCAGCCAGTTGCGCCTGGACATCGGCGGTTTGGACACCGAGCGTTTCACCCGCTCCTGGCAGGCAGCGGTCGAGCGTCACGATATTCTGCGCAGCAGCTTTCACTGGCAGGGTCTCGACGTCGCGCATCAGGCGATTGCCCGTCAGGTCATATTGCCGTTGGAAGTGCTTGAAGCGACCGACACCGACGCGCTGGCCGATGCCGAACGTGCCCAGGGTTTCGAGTTGGGCACGGCGCCGCTGTTCCGCTTGAAACTGGTGCGTACCGGCACCGACGCCTGGCACCTGATCTACACCAGCCATCACATCCTGATGGACGGCTGGAGCAACGCGCAGTTGCTCGCCGAAGTCATCCAGCACTACGCCGCCGGGCAGTCGCTGCCAGCGCCAACGGGGCAATACCGCGACTACCTGGGCTGGTTGCAGCAGCAATCGGCCGTCGCTGGCGAGCAATTCTGGAAAGCTGCGCTGGCGCCGCTGGAAGCCCCGACCCTGCTGGCCGAAGCCCTGCGTCCACCGGTTGGCCCCGAGGGCAGCGAGGAACATCGCGTGGCCCTCGACAGCCGCGCAACCCAGCGTCTGGCCGAGTTCGCCCGTCAGCAGAAAGTCACCCTCAACACCGTGCTGCAAGCAGCGTGGAGCCTGTTATTGCAACGCTATACCGGCCAGGATTGCGTGGTTTTCGGCGCCACCGTGGCTGGACGTTCGGCACCGTTGCCGGGGATTGAAGAGCAGCTCGGGTTGTTCATCAACACGCTGCCGCTGGTGTGCTCGATGAAACCGGACCAGACCGTCAGCCAGTGGCTGGGCGAGTTGCAAGGCCTGAACCTGGCGATGCGCGAGTTTGAACACGTGCCGCTCTACGACATTCAGGGTTGGGCGGGGCAACAGGGTTCTGCGCTGTTCGACAGTTTGCTGGTGTTCGAAAACTTCCCCGTCGCCGAAGCGCTGAAGCAGGGCGCACCGGCCGGGTTGTCGTTCGGCAACCTGCACAACCACGAGCGCACTCACTATCCAATGACGCTGGGCGTCGAGTTGGGCGAAGCATTGAGTTTCGATTTCAGCTACGACGCGGCGCGTTTCAGTGCCGCCCAGGTCGCTCAATTGGCGGCCAATCTGCAGCACCTGCTGACGCAATTGGTCGGCGCGCCGGACGCTGCATTGGGTGCGCTGGAACTGCTCGATGCCGAAGGCAAAAACGCGGTACTCGCCATCAGCCAACCGGCCACGGTTGAGTTATCCACAACGCGTCTGGTCCACGAACGGATCGCCGCGCAAGCCGCTGCCACTCCGGATGCGCTGGCATTGCAGGTCGACGGTCACTCCCTGGACTACGGCCAACTGAATACCCAGGCCAATCGCCTGGCCCATCGCCTGATCGACAACGGCGCCGGTCCCGGCAAGCGTGTCGGCCTGGCGCTGCGTCGCGGCCCGCAGTTGATCGTCAGCCTGCTCGCGGTACTGAAAAGCGGCGCGGCTTATGTGCCGCTGGACCCGAAATATCCGGCCGAACGCCTGGGCTACATGATCGAGGACAGCCGTCTCGATGTGCTGCTGTGCGAATCGGGCCTGCTGGACGACTTGCCGCTGCCGGTGCATCTGCGCCTGCTGAGCCTCGACGAAGCCGCAGGTTATCCGGACAGCGATCCACAAAACCGCGCCGTCGCCGCAGACCTGGCCTATATCATCTACACCTCCGGTTCGACCGGTCAGCCCAAAGGCGTGGCCATCGACCATGGCGCGCTGCGCGAGTTCTGCCAGACCGCTGCCGACTATTCAGTGCTGTCGGCCGCCGACCGCGTGCTGCAATTCGCGACCTTCAGCTTCGACGGTTTCGTCGAGCAGTGCTACCCGGCGCTGTGCGTTGGCGGGGCGTTGATCATGCGCGGCGATGACCTGTGGGACGCCGGTCGACTGGCGGCGGAAATCGTCGATCAAGGCGTGACCGTGGCCGACTTGCCCGCCGCCTACTGGTTCCTGCTGGCCCGTGAGTGTGCCAGCGGAGTGGTGCGCAGCCTCGGCGATTTGCGTCAGTTGCACGTCGGCGGCGAAGCCATGTCGGTGGAAGGTTTGCGTCTGTGGCATCAGGCCGGTTTGAGTCACGTACGCCTGCTCAACACCTACGGGCCGACCGAAGCGACCGTGGTGTCCAGCGTGCATGAATGCCGTTTGGACGATGCCAGCGACGCATTCGGCATCCCGATCGGTCGCGCCATTCCCGGCCGAGCGTTGTATGTGCTGGATGCGGCCGGTCAGTTGCTGCCGGCCGATGGCGTCGGCGAATTGTGCATCGGCGCCCCGGCCTGTCTGGCGCAGAGCTATTTCGACCGTCCGGCGCTGACCGCCGAACGTTTCCTGCCGGACCCGTTTGCCTGTGAGCCGGGCGCACGTCTGTACCGCAGCGGCGACCTGGCGCGCTACAACGCCAACGGCGATCTGGAGTACGTCGGGCGTATCGACCATCAAGTAAAAATTCGCGGTTTCCGCATCGAAATGGGCGAGATCGAAGCCTGCCTGCAAGCCCGGGACGAGGTGCGCGAAGCGGCGGTCATCGCCCAGGACGGCACGCAACTGGTGGCGTACATCGTCGCCAGCGGCGCGGTGGCTTTCGAGGCTGATTATCTGGAAGGGCTCAAGGCCGTCATGCGCCAGTCGCTACCGGAATACATGGTGCCGAGCCATCTGATCCTGCTGGCGAAATTGCCGCTCAACAACAACGGCAAACTCGACCGCAAGGCCTTGCCGCGTGCTGAAGCCGGCGTTGCACAGCGCGCGTTCGTCGCTCCGGCTGAAGGGCTGCAAATGCAACTGGCGCAGATCTGGAAGAGCGTATTGCAGGTTGAGCAAGTGGGTCGCGACGACAACTTCTTCGAGTTGGGCGGCCATTCGTTGCTGGTGCTGCAAGTGATCTCACGGGTACGCCAGCAACTGAACATCGAACTGTCGGTGAGCAGCCTGTTTTCCGCTGCGAACCTGGCAGAATTCGCCGAGCGTGCGGCGCTTGCCGACACCAGCGCTCAGCCGCAACTGCGACGTGCGGCGGACGATCAACCGCGGATTCTGTCCTACGCGCAACAGCGCCAGTGGATACTCTGGCAACTGGACCCGCAGAGCAGCGCCTACAACATTCCCGCCGCGCTGCGTCTGAAAGGACCGCTGAACCGACAGGCCCTGCGCCAAGCCTTCCTGCAATTGCAGGCCCGCCACGAAACCCTGCGCACGACCTTCGAACAGGACGGTCAACAGGCGCGTCCTTTGGTGCACGCCGAACTGGCGTTGCAGTTGAGCGAGCGGCCAGTCGCAGAGTCTTCGATCAACGATGCCGTGGCCGAAGAAATCGCCCGGCCGTTCGACCTGCGCAACGGTCCGCTGTGGCGCGCATTGCTGCTGCAAGTCAGCGCCGAGGAACATGTGCTGGTCCTGACCGTGCACCACATCGCCGCCGATGGCTGGTCGATGCAGGTGATGGTCGATGAGTTCAGCGCGTTGTATCAGGCCGCTGCCGAGGGCCGCGCGGCTGACCTCAACCGTTTGCCGGTGGCGTACAGCGACTATGCCCGCTGGCAGCGCGACTGGCTGGAGGCGGGCGAGGGCGCGCGGCAACTGGCGTGGTGGCGCGAGCAACTGAACGGCAGCCAGACACCGTTGGAGTTGCCGAGTGAGCTGACCCGGCCGGCTCGCCGCAGCGAACGCGGGGCAAGTCTGTCGCTGAACGTGGAACGCGAATTGCTGGCCGGTTTGCGTCAGCGCGCACAAGAACAGCAAGTGACCTTGTTCATGCTGTTGCTGGCGAGTTTCCAGACCCTGCTGCACCGTCAGAGCGGGCAGTCGGGCATCAGTGTCGGCGTGCCGAGCGCCGGGCGTTCGCGCCTGGAAACCGAAGGCCTGATCGGCTTCTTCATCAACACCCAAGTGCTGCGTGCCGAGATCGACGGGCAACAGCCATTCAGCACATTGCTGCAACAGGTCAAGCAAACGGCGCTGACCGCGCAGGCCCATCAGGACTTGCCATTCGAGCAATTGGTCGATGCCTTGCAACCGGACCGCAGCCTCAATCACAGCCCATTGTTCCAAGTGCTCTACAACCACCAGCAGCAGCTGGGTGCGAGCGTTGAGCGGGTCATCGCTGGTTTGCAGGTCGAGCGTTTGCACTGGCAGCAGCACACCGCGCAATTCGATCTGGTGCTGGATACCCAAGAGCAGGGCGATGCACTGGACGCCAGCCTGAGCTACGCCACCGACCTGTATGACGAAGCTTCGATGCAGCGTTTGGCCGAGCAGTGGCTGAACCTGTTGCGTGCCGTGGTGGCCGATCCGCAGCAACGCGTCGCTGAGCTGCCGTTGTTGCAGGCGCCGCAATACGACGGTTTGATCCAGCACTGGAACCCGACGTTCCAAGCGCAAGCGCCGTCGCCAACCTTGCATCAACTGTTCGAAGCCCAGGCTGCGCAACGGCCGGACGCGATTGCGCTGGTGTATGAAGGCGAACACCTGAGCTACGCCGCGCTCAACGCCCAGGCCAACCGACTGGCGCGCAAACTGCGCGAGCAGGGCGTCGGCCCGGAAGTGCGCGTGGGTATCGCCACCGAACGGGCGATGCCGCTGGTGGTCGGTTTGCTGGCGATTCTCAAGGCTGGTGGCGCCTACGTGCCGCTGGACCCGCAATACCCGGCCGAGCGTTTGAGCTACATGATCGACGACAGCGGCATTGCGCTGCTGTTGACCCAATCTCACTTGATCGACGGCTTGCCGGCCCGCGATGGCGTGCAGGTGCTGGACCTGGCGTCGCTGCAACTGGACGCCTACAGCGCCGACAACCTGACGCCGCTGGCGACGCCGGACAACCTCGCGTACGTGATTTACACCTCCGGTTCTACCGGTCGGCCAAAAGGCGCTTTGCTCAGCCACGGCAATGTCGGCCGCCTGCTGACGGCCACTGCTGCCGAGTTCAATTTCGGCGCGGACGATGTCTGGACCCTGTTCCATTCCTACGCGTTCGATTTCTCGGTGTGGGAGCTGTTCGGTTCGCTGTGCACCGGCGGACGTCTGGTGATCGTGCCGTATTACATCAGTCGCGAGCCGCAGGAATTCCACCGCTTGCTCTGCGATCAAGGCGTGACGGTGTTGAACCAGACCCCGACCGCATTCCGTCAACTGCTGCCGATTGCCTGCACCAGCTCGCGCAATCTGGCGTTGCGTCAGGTGATCTTCGGTGGCGAAGCATTGGAAGTCGCCAGCCTGCGTCCGTGGTTCGAACGCTTCGGCGATCAACAGCCAACGCTGGTGAACATGTACGGCATCACCGAAACCACGGTGCACGTGACCTACCGCGCCATTCGCCTGGCCGACCTCGACGGCAAGGCGCAGAGCCCGATTGGTCTGCCGATCCGCGACCTGCGCTGGTACTTGCTCGACAGCCAGTTGCAACCGGTGCCGGTGGGTGTGGCGGGCGAGTTGTACATCGCTGGTGCGGGTCTGGCGCGGGGTTATCACGGGCGTTTCGGCTTGACCGCCGAGCGTTTCGTGCCGAGCCCGTTTGACGCATCGCAACGCCTCTATCGCAGCGGCGACCTGGCGCGTCAACGCGCCGACGGCAGCATCGATTACCTCGGGCGCATCGATCAGCAAGTGAAGATTCGCGGCTTCCGCATCGAACTGGGCGAAATCGAAGCCGCGCTGCTGGCGCAACCGGGCGTGCGTCAGGCGGTGTTGAGCGTGCATGCCGGTGACGCCGGGCCGCAGCTCTGCGCCTATGTCGTCGCTGAACAGACCCCGCATGACCCGATCGCCTGGCGCGACAACCTGCGCGCCGCGCTCAAGGTCGACCTGCCGGACTACATGGTGCCGAGCCACTGGCTGCTGCTCGATGACCTGCCGCTGACCAGCAACGGCAAGCTCGACCGCAAGGCCTTGCCGCTGCCGGATGCCGAGGATTGGCAGCGACCGTTCGAAGCCCCCGAAGGCCAACTCGAACAGCAACTGGCGGCGATCTGGGCCGACGTGCTGGGCGTGGCGCAGATCGGCCGTCGCGACAACTTCTTTGAATTGGGCGGGCACTCGCTGCTCGCCGCCCAGGCCAGTGCCCGCGTGGAACTGGAACTGGGCATCGAGCTGCCGCTGCGTGCTCTGTTCGAAAGCAACGACCTTCAGGCTTACGCCGCCATGGCCGGGCAACAAGCCCCGACTGACAACGATGCACGTCTGGATGCGCTTGAGTCGCTTCTCGACGAGATGGAGATCAACTGATGGAACACACCACCGCCATGCGTATCGCCACCCGCTTTGCCGGCCTGCCCGCCGACAAGCGCCGCGAGTTTTTGACCAAGATGCAAGAGCAGGGTGTGAGTTTTGGCCAACTGCCGATTCCGGCCGCTGCCGAGCCGCAAGCGACGTTTGAACTGTCCTACGCGCAGCAGCGCCAATGGTTCCTCTGGCAGCTCGATACACAGAGTTCGGCGTACAACATTCCTGCCGCCCTGCGTCTGCATGGACCGCTGAATGTCGCGGCCCTGCAACAGAGTTTCGATGTGTTGCTGGAGCGGCACCAGAGCCTGCGCAGCCGCTTCGTCGAGGACGACGGCCAAGTGCTGCAAACGCTGGCGGCGTTCACTTCGCTATCCATCGAACAGCACGATTTGCGCGATGAACCTGCGGCGCAACGTTTCGAATGCGCATTGAAAAAGGTCGAGCAGGACATCGCCCGGCCATTCGATTTGCAGCACGGCCCGCTGCTTCGCGTCAGCCTGTTGCAACTGGATGCCGAAGACCATGTGCTGGTGCTGACCCTGCACCACATCGTCACCGATGGCTGGTCGATGGGCGTATTGATCGAAGAGTTTTCCCGACTGTATGCCGGCCATTGCCAAGGGCAGGGCGCGGAACTGCAAGCGCTGCCGATCCAGTATTCGGACTACGCCGCTTGGCAACGTCGCTGGATGGAAGCCGGCGAGCTGGAGCGTCAACTGAACTGGTGGCGTGAAAAGCTCGGCAGCGAACAGCCACTGCTGGAATTGCCGACAGATCGTCCGCGTCCGGCCCAGCCGAGCCAGCGCGGTGCGCGTCTGGATTTCGCACTGGACGCCACTCTCGCAAGCGGTTTGATGGCCTTGGCCAAACAGCGCAGCGTGACGCCGTTCATGCTGTTGCTCGCCAGTTTCCAGGCCTTGCTCTATCGCTACAGCGGTCAGGCTGACCTGCGCATCGGTGTGCCGATCGGCAACCGCAATCGCGCGGAAACCCGTGGCCTGATCGGCTTCTTCGTCAACACTCAGGTGATGCGCGCCGAACTCGACGGACGCCTGCCGTTCAGCCAGTTGCTGGAGCAAACCCGCGCCACCTCGCTGGATGCCCAGGATTATCAGGACTTGCCGTTCGAGCGTCTGGTGCAGGCCCTGCAAGGCGAGCGCAGCCTCAGCCACAGCCCGTTGTTCCAGGTGATGTTCAATCACCAGCAAGCCCGGCCGGCAGCGGTCAGCGGTTTGCTGGCAGGGCTGCGGGTCGAGGCGCTGAACGCCACGGCGCAGACCACCCAGTTCGACCTGCAACTCGATACCCAGGAAGAGGGCGACAAACTGTTCGCCAGCCTGACCTACGCCACCGACCTGTTCGACGCCGAGCGCATCGAAACGCTGGCTCGGCATTGGCGCAACCTGCTCGCCGGGGTGCTGGCCAACCCGCAAACCCCGCTGGCCGAATTGCCGCTGCTGGATGCCGACGAGCGCCTGCGCATCCTCGATGATCTCAATGACACGGCTCAGGTGTATCCGGGCGAAGTCTGCGTGCAGCGGCATTTCGAAGCGCGGGTGATTGACAATCCTGAGGCGACGGCACTGGTGTTCCAGGGCCAGTCCTTGAGCTACGCCGAGCTGAATCTGCGCGCCAACCGCTTGGCCCATCACTTGCGTGCGCAGGGTGTCGGCCCGGAAGTGATCGTCGGGATTGCCTGCGACCGTTCGTTGGAAATGGTCGTGGGCCTGCTGGCAATCCTCAAGGCCGGTGGCGCCTATGTGCCGCTGGACCCGGAATACCCGCTCGATCGCCTGAGCTACATGATCGAAGACAGTGGCATTTCGCTGCTGCTGACCCAAGCGCATTTGCTGGCGCAACTGCCGACGCCGGACAACGTGCGCACTTTCAGCCTGCACGCCGATGCTGACTGGCTGAGCGACCTGCCGGGCAGCGATCTGCCGAACATCGCCGTGGCAGAAAACCTCGCCTACATGATCTACACCTCCGGCTCGACCGGTAAACCAAAAGGCGCGGGCAACCGCCATGTGGCGCTGCACAACCGCATCGAGTGGATGCAGGAAGCCTACAACCTGCTGCCGTCGGACCGCGTGCTGCAAAAGACGCCGTTCAGTTTCGACGTGTCGGTGTGGGAGTTTTTCTGGCCGCTGATGAAAGGCGCCACGCTGGTGATCGCTGCACCGGGTGACCATCGCGACCCGCAACGCCTCGCCGCATTGATCGTCGAGCAATCGATCACCACGCTGCACTTCGTGCCGTCGATGCTCTCGGCGTTCATCGGTGCCGACGAAGCGCTGGCCTGCACCTCGCTGACCCGGATCATTTGCAGTGGCGAAGCGCTGCCGATGGAACTGCAACGCCAGACCCTGCGCAGCCTGCCGCAAGCCAACCTGTACAACCTGTATGGCCCGACCGAAGCGGCCATCGACGTGACCCACTGGACCTGCGTCGAAGAGGGCCGCGACAGCGTGCCGATCGGCCGTCCGATCGCCAACCTGCGCACCTGCATTCTCGACAGTGAACTGCAACCGTTGCCGCTGGGCGCGGTGGGTGAGTTGTACCTCGGTGGCGTTGGTTTGGCGCGCGGTTATCACCGTCGTGGTGCGCTGACTGCCGAGCGTTTCGTGGTCGACCCGTTCGGCAGTGGCGAGCGCCTGTACCGCACCGGCGACCTGGCGCGGTATCGCGCCGATGGCGCCATCGATTACTGCGGACGCATCGACCACCAAGTGAAAATTCGCGGCTTGCGCATCGAACTGGGAGAAATCGAAGCGCGCCTGCAAGAACATGCCGACGTGCAGGACGCCGTAGTCCTGGCCCTCGACGGCCCGAGCGGCAAGCAACTGGTGGCGTACATCGTGCCGCAGGATCGCGCTTTGGTCGGCGCCGATGCCGAGCAACAAGGCGCGTGGCGTGAAACCCTGAAAAGCCATTTGCTCGGCAGCCTGCCGGATTACATGGTGCCGGCGCAGACCGTGTTGATCGAACAAATGCCGCTGAGCCCCAACGGCAAGCTGGATCGCAAACGCCTGCCGGCGCCGACCGCGCAGGTCAGCCAGCGCGCATTCGAAGCGCCGCGCAGCAGCCATGAGCAGGTGCTGGCGCAGATCTGGCAGGACGTGTTGGGCGTGGAGCAGGTCGGGCGTCAGGACAATTTCTTTGAACTGGGCGGCGATTCGATCATCTCGATCCAAGTGGTCAGCCGCGCCCGCCGCGCCGGCCTGAGCCTGCAACCGCGCGACCTGTTCCAGCAGCAGACCCTGCAAGCCCTGGCCGCTGTGGTCAAGGAGCAAGCGGCACCGCTGGCGCAACAAGGGCCGGTGGATGGCGTGCAAAAACTCACGCCGATCCAGCGCTGGTTCTTCGAAGAGCCGATCCCGCAACGCGCCCACTGGAACCAGGCGGTGTTGCTGACGCCGCGCGAAACCCTTGAACTGCCGCGTCTGCAAAGCGCCTTGCAGCGTGTGCTCAAGCAGCACGATGCCCTGCGTCTGCGCTTCAGTCAGGTCGATGGCCAATGGTCGGCGCGTTATGTCGGTGCCGACAGCGCCGACGTCATCGACATGCTCTGGACCGCCCGTGTCGCCAGCGATGCCTCGCTGGAGTCGGTGTGCGACGAAGCCCAGCGCAGCCTCAGCCTGCAAGACGGACCGCTGCTGCGCGTGGCGCTGATCGCCCAGGCCGATGGCTCGCAACGCTTGCTGCTGGTGATCCACCACTTGGCGGTAGACGGTGTTTCGTGGCGCGTACTGCTGGAAGATTTGCAGGCCGCTTATCAAGGTGAAGAACTGCCACCGAAGACCAGCGCTTTCCAGGCCTGGGCGGACAAACTCGATACTTACGCACGCTCTGAAACCGCCGCCGACGAACTGAACTGGTGGCAAGCGCAGTTGGCCGGAGCCAGTGATTTACTGCCGGCGGCCAACGCGCAAGCGAGTCAGGCCGGGCATCTGCGCCAGGGCGTGAGCATCGGTCTGGATCGCGATCAGACCCGCCAGTTGCTGCAACAGGCGCCGGCGATCTACCGCACTCAGGTCAACGATCTGCTGCTGACCGCGTTGGCCCGCACCCTCAGCCGCTGGACCGGTGAAGCGTCGGCGCTGATCCAGCTCGAAGGCCATGGCCGCGAAGAGCTGTTCGACGACATCGACCTGACCCGCACCGTCGGCTGGTTCTCCAGCCTGTTCCCGGTGCGCCTGACACCGACCGCCGACCTCGGCGCTTCGATCAAGACAATTAAGCAGCAACTGCGCGACATCCCAGGCAAAGGCCTGGGCTTCGGCTTGCTGCGCTACATGGGCGATGCCGCGGCGCAATCCGCATTGGCGGCGTTGCCGCAGGCGCGGGTGACCTTCAACTACCTGGGCCAGTTCGACCAGAGCTTTGCCGAGGACGCGCTGTTCACCCCGGCCAGGGAATCCAGTGGCGCCGCGCAATCGGCGGACGCGCCACTGCCGAACTGGTTGTCGGTGGACGGCCAGGTCTATGGCGGCGAACTGAAACTCGACTGGACCTTCAGCCGCGAATGCTTCGAGCTGCGCGAGATTGAAGCCCTGGCGATCGATTTCCGCGCCGAACTGCTGGCGTTGATCGACCATTGCCTGAGCGATGGCGCGGGTGGCGTGACCCCGGCGGACTTCCCGCTGGCGCGTCTGAGCCAGGCGCAACTCGATGGTCTGCCGATGCCGCCAGCGCAGATCGAAGATGTGTATCCGCTGTCGCCGATGCAGGCCGGTTTGTTGTTCCACAGCCTCTACGAATCGGCGTCTGGCGCGTATGTAAACCAACTCAGCGTCGAGGCTCGCGGTCTCGATGCCGAACGTCTGGGCCGCGCGTGGCAAGCGGTGCTCGACAGCCACGCGATCCTGCGCAGCAGTTTCCACTTCCCGCAAGGTTTCGAAGCACCGGTGCAACTGGTGCATCGTCATCTGCAATTGCCGCTGACCTGCCTTGACTGGCGGGGTCGTGACAATCAGGCCGAAGCGCTGGCGCAACTGATCGACAGCGAACGCCTGCAACTCGATTCGACCAAAGCGCCGCTGATGCGCCTGACGCTGGTGCGCCTGGACGACGAGCGTCAGCAATTGATCTACACCCACCATCACCTGTTGCTCGACGGCTGGAGTAACTCGCTGCTGCTGAGCGAAGTCTTGCAGCGTTATGCCGGGCAAGAGGTGCAGGCGCCCACCGGACGTTTTGCCGACTACATCGGCTGGCTGCAACGTCAGGATGCCGAGGCCGACGAGGCTTTCTGGCGCGGGCAACTGGCAACCCTCGACAACCCGACGCTGCTGGCTCAGAGCCTCGCGCATGGCGACAGTAAAAAACGCTCGGACGTCGAATTCGCCGACCATCGCCAGACGTTCGATGTCGCCACCAGCAAACGCTTCAGCGACTTTGCCCGCCAGCAGAAAGTTACCCTCAACACCTTGGTGCAGGGCGCGTGGGCGCTGCTGCTGCAACGCTACAGCGGCCAACGCAGCGTGGCGTTTGGCGCCACCGTGGCCGGGCGTCCGGTGGATCTGCCGGGGGCGGAAAGCCAACTCGGTCTGTTCATCAACACCTTGCCGGTGATCAGCAGCCCGGACGCCGTGGAAAGCGTCGAGCAGTGGCTGAGCCGTTTGCAGGCGCAGAACCTCGAACTGCGCGAACACGAATTCACCGCCCTCGGTGACATTCAGCGCTGGGCCGGGCGTGCTGGCGAGCCGCTGTTTGACAGCCTGTTGGTGTTCGAAAACTTCCCGGTGGCCGAAGCCCTGCAACAGGGTGCGCCGGCCGGATTGAGCTTCTCGATCCCGCAGAACCATGAACGCACCAACTTCCCGCTGACCCTGGCGGCTACCGCTGAAAGTCAGCTGAGCCTGAACTGGAGCTACCAGTGCAGCCATTTCAGCAGCACGGCGATTGCGCGCATGAGCGAGCATCTGGCTGCGCTGCTGGCGGCGATGGTCGCGGCGCCTCAGGCCGCTTTGAGTGAACTGGACCTGCTGACTGCGCCGGAGCGCGCCCAGCAATTGCTGGCGTGGAACCCGCCGTTCACCGTCGCCGAAAACCCGCTATGCGTGCACCAATTGATCGAGGCGCAGGCCGTTGCCCGACCGGACGCCACGGCGCTGATCTTCAATGATGTGGAGCTGAGCTTCGACGAACTCAACCGCCGCGCCAACCGCCTGGCTCACCACTTGCGCGGGCGCGGTATCGGCCCTGAAGTGCGGGTGGGCCTGGCGATGCAGCGTTCGCCGGAAATGATCGTCGGCCTGCTGGCGATCCTCAAGGCGGGCGGCGCCTACGTGCCGCTCGACCCGGCGTACCCGGCTGAACGCCTGAGCTATCTGATGGACGACAGCGGGATTTCGCTGCTGATCAGTCAATCCTGGCTGCAGGAAAAACTGCCGTTGCCGGAAGGCCTCGCGGTGCTGGAAATCGACCGTGAACCGTTGGAGTTCATGGCGGACAGCAACCCGGCCAACCTGACCTGCGGCGAAAACCTCGCGTACCTGATCTACACCTCGGGCTCCACCGGGCGGCCGAAAGGCGTCAGCGTGGCCCACGGTCCGCTGGCCATGCATTGCGTGTCGATCGGCGAGTTGTACGGCATGACCCCGGACGACCGCGAACTGCAATTTGCCTCGATCAGCTTCGACGGCGCCCACGAACGCTGGCTGACGCCGCTGGTGTTCGGTTCGGCGGTGATGCCGCGCGACGACGAGTTGTGGAGCGTTGAACGCACCTGCGCCGAAATCGAAAAACACCGCATCACCATCGCCTGTTTCACCCCGAGTTACCTGGCGCAGATCGCCGATTACATGGGCGAAGCGGGGCGTGATCTGCCGATCCGTTCCTACACCCCGTGCGGTGAAGGCATGGCCAAGCATGCGTTCGACGAAGTTCAGCAAGTGCTGCAACCCAAGCGCCTGATCAACGGCTACGGCCCGACCGAAACGGTGATTACCCCGCTGATCTGGCTGGCGTATCCGGATACCGAATTCGACTCGGCGTTCATGCCGATTGGCCGCCCGGTGGGCAATCGCAGCGCGTACATTCTGGACGGTGGCTTGCAGCCGTTGCCGGTGGGCGTGGCGGGCGAGTTGTACCTCGGCGGCGAGGGCGTGGCGCGGGGTTACCACCAGCGTCCGGACCTGACTGCTGAGCGTTTCGTGCCGGACCCATTCGTGCCGGGTGGGCGGCTGTACCGCAGTGGCGACCTTGCACGATTCCGTGCCGATGGCGTGGTTGAGTACCTCGGCCGCATCGACCAGCAAGTGAAGATTCGCGGTTTCCGTATCGAGCTCGGTGAAATCGAAGCCTGCCTGATGGAGCACGAAGGCGTGCGTGAAGCGTTCGTCATCGACCGCGACGGTCCGACCAGCCGCCAGTTGGTCGGTTACGTTGTGCCTCGCGATCCGCTCGCCGATGAGCAGGACCTGCGTGATGCATTGACCGCGCACCTGCGCAGCCGTCTGCCGGCGCACATGTTGCCGGCACACCTGATGTGCTTGGCCGCGCTGCCGCTGACGCCGAACGGCAAGCTCGATCGTCAGGGTTTGCCAGCGCCGGAAGCCTCGCGTCAGAGCCTCGATCAAGTCGCCGCGGCGACGCCCGCCGAGGCGCTGTTGGTAGAGATCTGGCAGGAGCTGCTGGGCCTGGATTCGCTGGGCGTCACCGAAAACTTCTTCGAACTGGGCGGTGACTCGATCATCTCGCTGCAAGCGGTGAGCCGTGCCGGGCAGCGCGGGTTGGTGTTCAGTCCGAAGCAATTGTTCGAACAGCAGACCATTCGTGCACTCGCCGCCGTGGCGACCCGTCGTGAAACTACGCTGGTCGACGCGCCGACCGTAGAGGCTTTCACGCTGGTTCCACACATCGACGTGACGGCGCGAGAGGGGCTGCAAGACCTGTATCCGCTGTCGCCGATGCAGCAGGGCATGTTATTCCATTGCCTCGATTCACCGGAGCTCAACCCCTACGTCAACCAGTTGAGCGTGGCGGTAGATGGCTTCCAGGTGCCGCGTTTCCGCGCGGCATGGCAGGCGTTGGTCGAGCGTCATGAAGTGCTGCGCGCGGCGTTCCGCTGGCGCGATGGTCTGGCCGATCCGCTGCAAGCGGTATTTGCCGAAGTCGAGTTGCCGATTGAAGAACTGGACTGGCGCGACCGTAGCAACACCGAGCAGGCACTGAGCGAACTGGCGGCTGCCGAGCAGGCCAAAGGCTTCGACCTGAGCTGCCCGCCGCTGATGCGCTTCATTCTGGTTCGCCTCGGTGAAGAGCGTTACCAGATGATCTGGATCTACCATCACCTGCTGCTGGACGGCTGGAGTGCTTCGCGCCTGCTGGGCGAGATGCTGCGTCTGTACCACCACGACAGCCTGCCGGCGCTGACCGGTCGCTACGCCGATTACATCGCCTGGCTGCAACGTCAGGACGATGCGCAGGCCGAAGGTTTCTGGCGCGAGCGTCTGGCGTTGCTGGAAGCCCCGACCATTCTGGCCAAGGCGTCCGGTGCCGCTGGCTCAGGCCACGGCGTCATGTACAGCGACCTCAATGCCGAGGCGACACGCAAGTTGCACAGTTTCGCCAAGCGTCAGCGCGTGACCCTCAACACCTTGGTGCAGGGTGCCTGGCTGTTGCTGTTACAGCGCCACAGCGGACAGCGCAGCGTAGCCTTCGGCGCGACGGTGGCGGGGCGTCCGACCGGTTTGCCCGGTGCCCAGGAAATGCTCGGCCTGTTCATCAACACCTTGCCGGTGATCCAGACCCTCGACCCGCAACAGCCGCTGGGCGAGTGGCTGCGTGAGTTGCAGGATTACAACCTGGCCGTGCGCGACTACGAACACACGCCGCTGTCCGACGTCCAGCGCTGGGCCGGACATGGTGGCCAAGGCCTGTTCGACAGCATCATCGTGTTTGAAAACCATCCGGTGGACCGTGCCTTGCGCGGTGGCGAGGAAGGCGAACTGCGCTTCGCCGAAGTCGGCAGCGGTGGCGTCACCAACTTCCCGATGGACTTGATGGTCAGCGCCAACGACGAAGGCCTGGAAGTCGAATACCTGTACTTGCGTGATCGCTTCAGCGAACAGGAAGTCGAGCGCATTCGTGCCCAGCTGGAAGGGTTGCTGCGCGCCTTGCCGGAAGACGCCGATTGCTTGCTCGGCAACATCGGCTTGCCCGAAGCGCGTTTGAGCCTTCCGCAAGCGTCTAACGACAACACGGATTTGTTGCACGCGTTCAATCAGCATGTCCGCATTCAGCCACAGAAAGTCGCGTTGTTCTGCGAGGATCGTGAGGTCAGCTATGCCGATCTCGATGCCCAGGCCAACGGTCTGGCGCAGCAGCTGATTGCTCGCGGCATCGGTGCCGAAAGCATGGTGGCGGTGGCGTTGCCGCGTTCCGAGCGCACCATCGTGGCGTTCCTCGCGGTGCTGAAGGCGGGCGCGGCGTACCTGCCGCTGGACCTCGCGTATCCGGCCGAACGATTGGCCTACATGCTCAGCGATTCGGCGGCGAGCCTGTTGATCTGCGACAGCGATCTGGGTGCACGCCTGACATTGGCCGATAGCCCGCCGCGTTTGTTGCTCGATCAGTTGAGCGTTGCTGGCAGCAGCGAATGCCCGGTCGTTGATCCACTGCCGGGGCACCTGGCGTACCTGATCTACACCTCTGGCTCCACCGGCCAACCGAAGGGCGTGGCCGTGGCGCGTGGACCGATTGCCCGGCATTGCCGCGGCATCATCGACCTCTATGAACTGGCACCGCGCAGCCGCGAACTGCACTTCATGTCGTTCGCCTTCGACGGCGCCCAGGAACGTTGGCTGAGTGTGATGCTGGCCGGTGGCAGCCTGGTGATCCGCGAGGACAGCTTGTGGACCCCGGAACAAACCCTGGAAGTGCTGCATCGGTACAACGTCACCGTCGCCTGCTTCCCGCCGGCGTACCTGCAACAGATGGCCGAAGTGGCCGAGCGTCTGGGTAATCCGCCGGCAGTCGAGGTGTATTGCTTTGGCGGTGATGCGGTACCGGATGCCAGTTTCGAACAGGTCAAGCGTGCCTTGCGTCCGCAGCGTCTGGTCAACGGTTATGGCCCGACTGAAACCGTGGTCACGCCGCTGCTGTGGCGTGCCGAAGCCAGCGAAACCTGCGACGCGGCTTATGCGCCGATTGGTCGTGGTGTGGCCGGGCGTGGTTTGTATGTGCTGGATGCCGATCTCAATCCGCTGCCGGTGGGCGTCAGCGGTGAGCTGTACCTGGGCGGTGAATGCCTGGCGCGGGGTTATCACCAGCGTTCGGGCATGAGCGCCGAGCGCTTCATTCCCGATCCGTTCGAGGCCGGTGGCCGCATGTACCGCACCGGCGACCTGGTGCGCCAGCGCGAATGTGGCTTGATCGACTACCTCGGCCGCCTCGATCAGCAAGTGAAGATCCGTGGTTTCCGTATCGAACTGGGCGAGATCGAGGCGCGCTTGCGTGAATGCGCAGGCGTGCAGGATGCCGCCGTGGTGGTGCACGACACGCCGACCGGCAAGCAGTTGGTTGGCTACGTGGTGGCTGCCGGAGCGGTCGGGCTGGATCGTCGTTTGAAGGCGGAGCTGCAAGCGCAAATGCCGGACTACATGGTGCCGGCGCGAATCCTGGTGCTGGAGCGTTTCCCGCTGTCGGCCAACGGCAAGCTCGACCGCCGCGCACTGCCGGAGCCGGAATGGGCGCTGGGTGGTTACCGCGCGCCGCGCAACGCACTGGAAACGGCGTTGACCGAGATCTGGCAAGAGGTGCTCGGCGTGCCGCAAGTGGGCATCGACGACAACTTCTTCGAACTCGGTGGCGACTCGTTGCAGGTGCTCAAAGTCATCTCGCGGGTGCGCAGTCAGCCGCAACTGGGCTTCGAATTGAAGCTGCGCGACCTGATGCAGAAACCGTGCATCGCCGAGCTCAGCGGCTATCAGGCTGCCGAGCCTGGGAAAGCGCCGGACCCGCTGCTGGCGTTGAATGGCCGGGTTGCCAACGTGCCGGCGCTGTTCTGCCTGCACGCCGGTTTTGGCACGGTGTTCGACTATGAACCGCTGGCCCGGCGTCTGGAAGGCCGACGCACGGTGTATGGCCTGCAATGCCGCATGCTGCTCGACCCGCAATGGCAGGACGAATCGCTGCTGGCGATGGCTCGGGCCTATACACAGCGGATTCGTGCGCAGCAGCCGCAAGGGCCGTATTACCTGCTGGGCTGGTCATTGGGTGGTGCGCTGACGCAACTGGTTGCCCATGAACTGGAAGCCCAAGGTCAGACGGTTGCGTTTGCCGGACTGGTCGACAGCTACGTGGCGGGCACGGCGGAAGCGGGGGACTGGCGCGAAGATTTGGCCGACTTCCTTAAATTCGTCCTCGGTCAACCGTCTGAAGAAGCAGAGACGCTGATTGCCTTGAAAGCCGCTGGCCTGAACGAGCGTGAAGGTGCCGCAGCGGTGATCGAAGCGGCGATGCACGGTTCCAACGAAAACGCCGCGCTGGGCGCGAGCGAACTGACGCAGATCTTCGCCACCGGTTCATCGCTCAAGCAACTGGCCCTGGCCCAACGGCAATTGCCGAAGGTGCAAGTGGCGGCCCATCGCTGGTGGGTGGCCGAGCGTGACGACGAGCGCCGGGTGTTCGAGGCGCAGGTCGGCCATCACGGGGTTGATCGCTTGTTGGCGGGCGGGCATTACGAGTTGCTGCGTGGTGATGAGTTGCTGGATGAGCTCGAAAACCTGCTGGAGCACCGATTGGCAATCGCATGATCCATTGTAGGAGCTGCCGCAGGCTGCGATCTTTTGACCTTGATTTTATCGGTGAATCGAACTCCGCCAAAAGATCGCAGCCTGCGGCAGCTCCTACAGGTGTTCCCGAATATTGACCTCTTTGTGTAAAAGGATTCACCCCATGGCCGTACTGCCAGAACTTGAAGCTTTCCTCGAACTCGCCGAGTTCGGCCGCCTGACCGGCAAAAGTCGCGCAATGCACGAGCAGACCCCGCAACAGGCGCGGATCGATTTCGAAGCGTCCTCGGGGTTTCTCGATGTGCCGCTGGATAACATCGTCTGCGAGAACTTCAACATCGCCGCGCGCGACGGCCACAGCCTGGCGGCGCGGCTGTATCGCGACGGGCAAACGGTCGACGGTTTGCAACCGGTGATCCTGTATTTCCACGGCGGCGGCTACGTGGTCGGCAGCCTCGATTCCCACGATGCGCTGTGCCGTCGCTTGGCCGCGCAGGGTGGTTTTGCCCTGTTGACCGTGGATTATCGACTGGCGCCGGAATGGCGTTTCCCGACCCCGGTGCAGGACGCGTGCGATGCCGGCAACTGGCTGGTTCGCGAAGGCGCGGCCCATGGCCTGGACGCGTCGCGGGTGGCGCTGGCCGGTGACAGCGTTGGTGCGACTCTGGCGACTGTGCTGTCACTGATCGCCGTGCGTGAACCCGAAGAACTGGCGTTGAAACCCAAGGCTCAGTTGCTGGTGTACCCGGTCACCGACGCCACCAGCCACCGCGCCTCGCACCGGGATTTTGCCGAAGGGTACTTGCTGGAAACGCCGACGCTGGACTGGTTCTACGCCCACTACGGCCGCACCCCGGCAGACCTGGCGGACTGGCGCTGCTCGCCACTGCTGGCCGAAGACTTGTCAGGCCTGGCGCCCGCCTTGGTGTATCTGGCCGGCCACGACCCGCTGCACGACGAAGGCCTGGCCTATGCCGAACACTTGCGCGCTGCCGGCAACGATGTGACCTTGCTGGAACAACCGGGCATGACCCATGACTTTCTGCGCATGGCGGGGTTGTTGAGTGAGGTGGAAGGGATTCATGCGGAAGTGGCGGGGTGGGTGCGGTCAAAGGTTTGATCTGAAGTAAACAGAACCGCCATGTTCTATTAAAAACAATGGCGGTTTTTTCGTTTCAGAGATGTTCGTTTTGCTTTGGCCCCAGCTACTGAAAGCGTCTGTGTAGGTCCGGGAAAATGTCTTGGGCAAACCATGCAGGAAGTCCAGGTGTGACGATGCGCGATTTGGGCGTCCGACTTTCTACTAGCCCGACTTTGATCAACCTGGACAACTCGTCGATTGCCGGACGGGGTGTCAGACCGGTGAATGTCTTGATCTCATTGCGTGGCAGGCTGCCTTGGGTGATCAAGGCAATGATCGCCGGTGCACTCTCCGGGCGGATACCTTGCTGTACAAGCTTTTCGTTATACCGAAACGCGCGTGTCACTCGCTCCCGAAGCCTGGAAGGGTCGACTGCGGCAGTCATGTAGTCCACTTGGTCATGACAAACCTGCAGCATGAACTCAATGAACTCAAAATAGCGTTTCTGCGACATTTGGCCCCGGCCGTCCAGATCGCCTTCACGCGGGCGATCGGCCATTGCAAGAGTCCTGTAGTAGTCCTCGTGCCGCCGCGCCAAGCCACGCGAGAGTGACCAGAGAGTGGGCTCCAGTCCCAGGCTAACTAACTGCAGATGAGTAATCAGTCGAGCAACCCGACCGTTACCGTCTGGAAATGGGTGAACCCAGGCGAGACGATGATGGTAAGCAAGCGCGGAAACAAGCTGACGACGAGGGTCTGTCTGGTTGCCAAAACCTGCTTGTAGATGACGCAGCATGATTTCAACCGATGAGGCGTCAGGGGCATCATGGTTGCCGACGATGACGTTCTGACCCGTGACCGACCGGAGTACACCTGACTCCATGATTGAGCCATCTGCCAAGGTGCGTTCTGCATCCGTGGTGCCCCTGAACAGTCGGTTGTGCAGCGTGCTCACCATTTCCGGTGCAAACATGCCGGACCAGCCAATCGGCCCGCGTTGGCGCAAAGTACGTTCAAACAATGCCTGGACCGCCATGTGTTCAACCGCGAGGCTTTTGAGCAATTTGCGCTCTTTGATCGGTGCCGTTTGCGCTCGCTGCATATCAGCAGGTTCGGTGTACTGGCCTTCGATAAGGTTCGAGTAGTAAGTGTTGGTGATTTGCAGGAGTCGGCCGAGACGCGCCGAAGTCTGTGTGGGAAGACGTCCGGCTAAAAATTGCGTCTTCCTGGGCAACGCATCCGCGAGTGCAATAATTGATTGAGGTAAAGCCTCGGGAAGAATCGGGTCGAGCCAGGTTTTTGATGAAATCAGGGGCATAGAAATTTTGCCGGTTGATTATTCTTCACATTTATTTCACATGTGTTGTTGATTGGCAAGCCTTAATTTATTGGGCTTTATCCATGTATTGCTCGAGTTTTCGTCGATTTATCTTCACATTTTTTTTCGCATACTGGTGCAAACATCACCTTAGGCATTCGACGATTGAACCTGATGCATTCGGTGCCGCCACGTTAGCCGTTGCCCTTCTGACGGCCAACCTTAAAAACACGTGTGAAATTTCGTCATTTTTCTGAGAACGAACGTCGCGTGTAGGACTTGATAGCAGCCCCGTAAGTCTTGGGGCAGTGTTTGTAAATTGCCATCGCGAGCAGGCGGTATCAAACTCAGTGCAAATTTCTCGCCCATAAAAAAATGCCCGCATCTCACGACACGGGCATTTTTCATTTCGGCTCAGGTTCAGAAGTCGTACTTAGCCGTTACCTGGAAGTTACGCGGCTCGCCGTAGAAGGTTGTGCCGAAGTTGCCCAGGCCTGTCAGGTACTTTTTGTCGAAGACGTTGTAGGCGTTGGCGGTGAAGCTCAGGTGCTCGTCGTACTGATAACGGGTCATCAGGTCGACAAGGGTGTATCCGCCTTGCTTGAGGTTGACGTTTGCGCCTTCACCGCTGCCATCCACGCTCGGGTTGAAAGTCTGGCCGTAGAACGCGCTCTGCCAGCTCACACCGCCACCGACGGTGACTTGGTCCAGTGCACCAGGCAGACGGTAAGTGGTGAACGTACGCACGACGTGTTCCGGCTTGGAGGTGGCCAACGGGAAACCGAAGATGCGTTGCTCGTCCTTGTCACGGGAGCGGGCGTAGGTGTAGCCGGCCGAGAGGTTCCAGCCTTCAGCCAGTTCACCAGCGAGCTCCAGCTCCACACCTTTGGTGGTGGCACCGTTCGTTGGCTTGTAGACGTCCTGACCGGTGTCGGTGTCGGTGGTGACGTACTGGGCGACGTTGTCCTGTTCGATGCGGAAGAAGGCCAGGCTGGCGTTCAACTTGCCTTCGAAGTAGGCGGCTTTCAGACCGGTCTCGTAGCTGTCACCTTCAACCGGTTCCAGGGTCTTGCCGCTGGCGTCCTTGTAGATTTGCGGCTGGTAGATGCTGGTGTAGCTGGCATACACCGAGTACGTATCGTCGAGGTCATAGACCACACCGGCGTAAGGCGTGACCACGCCATGTTCCTTGTAGCTGGCGTGGGTGTCGGCCAGGCCGGCGCCAGGGTAGTAGGTGTAATCCTCGTTGTACTTGAAGGTACTTACGCGGCCACCAAGGATGAACGACAGGTCGTCGGTCGGACGCAGGCGCGTGGCCAGGTAAGCGCCGTTCTGGCTTTGGGTACGTTCGTACTTGCCGTTTTTCGGGAACTCCTGTTTCGCGATGTGGCCTTCCCAGTCAAAGATGTCGCCCGGGACCAGGCCGAACTCGCTGGTGTCGTAGGTGGAACCTGTCTGACGCGAGTGGGAGGTCATGAAGCCCGCGACCAGTTCATGCTCGCGGCCGCCGAGGGAAAACGGACCGGAGACGTTGATGTCAGCGGTGTTCTGTACGCGGTGGCCTTCCCAGCGACCCCAGTAAAAGAACATGCCTTCGCCGGTGGCGCGATCCGGGTTGCCGCCGCTGGCGGAGGCCAGTTGGGTATCGTGATCGGTGGTTTTCTGGTCCAGCGTGGCCTTGAGTTTCCAGTCGTTGGCCAGCGCTTGTTCCAGGGACGCGAAGTAGGTGGTGCTGTCGAAGTCACGACGGCTCCAGTCGGAACCCGGGTTGAAACTGCGCGAGAAATCGGTACGGCCACCGTCGGTGAAGAACGGCGAGTTACCGGTCCAGGAGCTGCCGCGCGGGGTGGCGCTGGACTTGTCGACGCCCAGGGTCAGCAGAGTGTCATCGGTCAGGTCAGCCTCGAGGATGCCGTAGTACAGGTCTTTCTTCTGGCTGTAGTGGTCGATGTACGAATCTTTGTCCTGCAGGGCGCCGACAAAACGGCCGCGCACGCTACCGGTATCGTTCAGCGAACCGGAGATGTCGCCTTCGGTGCGGTAGTTGTCCCAGGAACCGGCGGTGGCGCTGACCGATGCCTTGAAATCTTTGGTCGGCTTCTTGCGCACCAGGTTGACGGTCGCGGCCGGGTCACCGGCACCGGTCATCAGGCCGGTCGAGCCCTTGATGACCTCGACGCGATCGAGGCTGGCGGAGTCGTCGCTGTTGTTCGGGTTTTCACCGTAGACACCGTCGTAAGGAATGTTGACGCCGTCGTACTGAAAGTTGGTGATGGCAAAGCCACGGGTGGAAAACTCGGTACGGTCACTGTCGTATTTTTGCATGGTGACGCCAGGCGTGTTGCGCAGGACATCACCCACGCTCTTTGAGCCTTGGTCATCCATCTGCTGACGCGTCACCACGGTCACCGATTGCGGCGTTTCGCGAATGGTCAGCGGCAGCTTGGTGGCGGTGGTGGTGGCGCCGGTGGTGTAGGAACCGGTGTCTTCGGTGGTCAGGCCCAGTGCCTGGCCGGAAATGGTGGTCGCGCCCAGTTGCAGGCTCGAGGAGCCGCCGGAAATCAGCGTCACGCTGTTGCCGTTGATCTGGAACGAAATGCCGGTGCCCTTGAGCATTTCGGCCAGGGCCGCGGACGGCTCCAGCGAACCGGACACGGCGCGGGACTTGATGCCGGCAACCTGGTCCGGGCTGTAGAGAATTTGCAGATTGGTCTGCATGCCCAGCTCGGTCAGCGCGCTGGACAGCGGCTGCACGGAGATACTCACTTTTACAGGCGCTGCGTTGGCCATGTTGCTCCCCAGCAACGTGGCGGTCAGCAGAACGCTGGTCAACAGGGTCCGATGCAGAGACGGGCGCTGTACGGCCAGTGCGAGAGGTGTGCGGCGTGGAAGAGATCGCATTACTTACCTGTGCTCCTGAAAAAGTGTCGTGCAGAGTTTTTGTTAATAGGAATGATTATTAAGACGGGGCGTGAATGCGAAACCGGAAAAGAAATGTGAAAAAAATGTCATTGGGGTTCAGGCAGGCGTCAGCTCGGTGACGACCCGGCCGCTTTCCATGCGCACCAGTTGATCGGCGACATCGAAATAACGGTCGTCGTGGGAGATCACGATGATGGTCTTGCCCAGGCGTTTCAGGTCCGGTAGCAGCTCGGTGTAGAAAATCCGGCGGAAGGTCGGGTCCTGGTCGGCGGCCCATTCGTCGAACACCAACACCGGGCGTTCTTCCAGCCACGCGTTGACCAGCGCCAGGCGTTTGCGCTGGCCGGTGGAGAGGTCGGTGGTGGTGAAATTGCCGTCCTTGACGCTGACCTTGTGTGCGATCTCCAGGCGTTGCAGGTATTTGTTGGCGTCTTCCGGGATGTGCGTATCGCCCTGGACCACGTCGTCGAACAGGTAGTAATCGGCGAAGATGGTGGTGAACAACTGGCGATAGTCGTCGCGGTTCTGCGCGTCGATGGCTTCGCCGTTGACGCGGATCTGCCCCTGTTGCGGGGTGTACAGGCCCAGCAGCAACTTGATCAGCGTGGTCTTGCCGCAGCCGTTCTCGCCGACGATGAAAGTGATGTCGCCTTGTTTGATCGTCAGGTTCACCGGCCCCAATTGAAACGGCGCGGCACCGTCGACGGACGGGAAGGCGTAGCGCACGTCGGCCAGTTGCAGTTCGTGTACAGCCGGTTTGACGTCGCCCTGATCGCTAAGCAGCAGATGCGCTTCCGGGGTGGAAAATTGCTCGGACAATTCGGCGATGCGGCGGAAGGCGATCTGCGCGCGGCTGACGATCGGCAGGGTGCTGATCAAGTGTTCCAGCGGGCCTTTCATGTACAGCAGCACCAGCACGAAGCCGCTCATCACGGTTTTGTCGGCGCTCGGCCAGAAGGTTTGCAGCGCCAACGCCAAGCCGATGACCACGAAGAACAGCATCGAGCCGAAGGTCTTGGCGATGACGAAGGTGTTGATCGAACGCACCTGGGTGTTGCAGATGAATTCGGCAGTGCCCTTGATGCCCGAGGTGAACATGCGCTGGCGACGTGGGCGGTGAATGCGCAGTTCCTTGGCGCCTTCGGCGATTGCGTTGTAGTGCTTTTGCAGTTCGTCTTCGGCGTCACGGGCGGCCATGAATCCTTGCACGCCTTTGCTCTGGGCATAGGCCTGGATCGCGGTGCCGATCAGGATCGCGGCGACCATGATCAGGAACATCGGCCACGAGAGGATCGCCAGGTAGCCCATGCAACCCAAAGTCACGGTGACGGAAATCGCCAGTGGCGCGAAGGCGAAGGCGAAGTCGCTGATGGTGTCGACGTCGTGGGTCAGCACCGGGATCAGCCGATGGCTGCGGTAGCGCTCGATCTGTTCGATCGGCGCCGACAGGACTTTTTCACCCAGCTGTTTACGCAGCTTGGCGATGATGTGCTGGCCGACGTAGTTGGTGCCGATGTCGGAGCAGATCGAACTGGCCAGCGCCAGCAGGCACAGACCGGCGAACAGCGCGACCACGCCCTGGGTCAGGCCGCTGTCCGAATGCAAAGCGTTGTTGATGGTCGCCAGCAGCACCGTGACGCTCAGGCCGCCGACCATGCCCAGGAAAATGGACGCAGCGACGATCAGTCGAAAGGGTTTGAGCAGGGCGAACAATTCGCCGATGGCGCCTCGGGTGGGCTGGGTCATGGAAGACAGTTCCTTGGGTCGGAAGGCAGATACCCAGTAGAACGTCTGGTCGAGGGGTTAATTTAGAGAGGTGCCGACTGATGGCGGAGTTGGCACACAGAAACCTGTAGGAGCTGCCGAAGGCTGCGATCTTTTGATCCTGTTTGTAAAAATCAAAGTCAAAAGATCGCAGCCTTCGGCAGCTCCTACAAGGGGAGGGGTTCAGGTTTAGAGGTCGCGCACTACCCGAAAGCCCATCCAGTCCCCACGTTCCTGCGGGTACTGGCTGTTGCGGTTGCCGGAGCGGGAGAACACCGGTGCTTCACCCCAGTCGTTGCCGCGGATGCGCACGGCTTCGCAGTTGGGTTCCAGCCAGGCGCTGCCGTCGGTGGGGGCGCCGACGTAGTTCGGGTGTTCGCAGTCTTCGACCCATTCGTAGACGTTGCCGTGCATGTCGTACATGCCGAAGGCGTTGGGCGGGTAGCTGCCCACTGGCGAGCTGTAGCTGTAGCCATCCGCCGGGCCGTAGGTGTTGGCGTGCTTGGCGATGCTGTATTCCTTGCCTTCATCGAACGGGAAGGGGAACGGGCCCTTGGTGCCGCCGCGTGCGGCGTATTCGCGTTGGGCTTCGCTGACCATGCTGTACTTCTGCCCGGTTTTTTTCGACAGCCAGGCAACGTAGTTTTTAACATCGTCGAAGTTCATGCACACCGCCGGCTGGCGCGGGCTCTGTGGATAACGCGGCTTGCTGGCGATGCATTCGCGACCGGGGCGGGTATCGCCGTTGGCGATGGTCACGCCGCTCTCCTTCACATAGCTGTCCCACTCACCGGCGGTGATCTGGAAGCGGCTCATGGCGAACGGCTTGGCGAAGGTCACATCATGCATCGGCCCTTCATCGGGCTCGCGGCCGACTTCGTCATCCGGGGTGCCCATGGTGAAGGTGCCAGCAGGCAGAACCACCATTTCCGGGCAGTTCTTGCAGTCCTTGAATACCTTGCCCGGTGGCGGGGACGTGGCGGCTTGCGCGGCAGACGGCAGCAGGAGGGCGAGGATGGCAGCCAGTCCAGCGGTCAGCAGATTTCGGTTCATGAATCATCTCTATCAAATAAAAAAACGGGGCGAACACTTTAGGAGCTGCCTCAGGATGCTATATTTTGATTTTTACAAGCAAGATCAAAAGATCGCAGCCTGCGGCAGCTCCTACAGGGGGAGCGTGTCAGGCGGTTTTGTTGAGCAAGGCCATGAAGCGGTCGATTTCGTTTTCGCTGTTGAGCAGGCCGGGGGCGATACGGATCACAGGGCCGACGTCGCGGTCGACCGAGTCACAGACCACGCGGTTCTGCATCAACCCGCTGGCGATTTTTTCGCAGTCCATATCCTTGATCCGGAAGAAGGTGAAACCGGCGGACAGCTGCGGACTTTGCGGCGTGACCAGTTCGATCCGTGGCTGTTCCAGCAGACGATTCTTGGCATAGGTGTTGAGCGCGTGGATGCGTGCCTGGACCTCGGCCTTGCCCAGGTCGAGGTGCAACTTGAATGCTTCGTCCGCCGCCCAGCGATGCTCGAAACTGTGATAGCCGCCGGGGGTCATGATGGTCGCGAAATCGGTGGATTCGCTGAAGGTCGGAATGATCGGCGTGACGTCCTTGACCTCGGCGGAGCGGGCGCAAATGATCCCGGTGCCGCGAGGACCGAACATCCATTTGTGGGTGCCGGCAATGAAAAAATCGCAGTGCATGTCGGGAAAATCCAGGTTCTCGACACCAAAACCGTGCACGCCGTCGACCACATACAGAATGCGATCCTTCTCGTCGCGCTGGCGGTTCAGCTCTTCGACCAATTTGCCGATTTCACCGATCGGCAGTTTCACGCCGCTGCCCGATTGCACCCAGGTCATGCCCAGCACGCGGGTTTCCGGGCGGATGCCTTTGCTGATCGAATCCAGCACTTCATCCACGGAAATATCGTGGCTGTTCTCGAACAACTTGAGTTTGCGCACCTTGGTGCCCTGGCGTTGCTGACGGAATTCCAGGGTGTAGTTGGTGGAGTAATGTTCGTGTTCGCTGACCAGGATTTCCTGATCCGGGCGCACATGAATCCCGCCGTAAATCATCGCCAGGCCTTCTGTGGTGCTGCCTGTCAGCGCGATCTGCTCAGGTTTGGCGTTGAGGTAACGGCCGGCCCAGACCCGCACGTTGTGCTCGCGTTTCTCGGTTTCCTGCAGGTCCCAGTCCATGGCGCGGCCGGGGTTGCGGTCGATGTTGGCGCGGTGCATGTCGATCGCATTGCGCACCGGTGTCGGGTGCGAGGTCACCAGAAAGTTGGCGAAGTGCAGGTAGTCCGGGTCCTGATTGAACAACTGGCGCAGTTGCGCCCATTTGCCCTTGGGCAGCGGTTGCGGCTGCTGTTGTAGATTGCCGGCCAGCGCCGGCAGACTCACACCGGCAGTCAACGGCAGGCCGGCGGCCAGAATACCGGCCTGCTTGAGGAATGAACGACGGTTGGTCATGGCTTCGGCTTCGCTTGGCAAAAGTGGCATCAGTTTTTGGCGACGGGTCTGGAGGATTTCTCGACCTGATCCCAGACCCGCAGGAAATTGCCGCCCCAGAGCTTGGCGATGTCGGCCTCGCTGTAACCGCGACTGATCAGTTCGGCGGTCACGTTGCGCGCCTCGCTGACATCCTTCCAGCCATCGAGGCCGCCGCCGTCGTTGAAGTCGGAGCTGATGCCGACGTGATCGATGCCGATTTTCTTCACCGCGTAGTCAATCGCGTCGCCGTAATCCTTGAGGGTGGCCTTGGGTTCTTCGTCGACGATGGCGTAGAGCTGGCTGGCGTATTCGCCGAAACGTTGCTCGGACCACACGGTGATGACCGGATCGCCCGGCATCAACGCCATTTCGAGGCCTTGCAAGGGTTGCAGGTCGAAGCGCGCACGCAGGGCGTTGAGTTTGTCCTGGGTGGCCTGGCTCAGCGGGCGGATGTAGGTCGGGAAACCGACGATCTGCACCACGCCGCCGCTGTCCTTGATCAGTTGCATTTCGTGGTCGCTCAAGTTGCGCGGGATGTCCACCAGCCCTCGCGGCGCCGAGTGCGACGCGACCATTGGCGTGCGGCTCAAACGCGCGACTTGCTCCAGGGCTTTGGTCGACATCTGCGATACATCGATAATCACGCCCAAATCGTTGAGGCGGTGCACGGCTTGTTTGCCGATGTCCGAGAGCCCGCCGAGGGCATCCCGCGAATCATTGAAAAACGGCAGCGGCCGCGACGAATCGGCCCAGGCGTTGTTGCCCACATAACTGAAGCCGAACATGCGCATGCCGCGTGCGGCCCACTTGTCCAGGGCGTTGAGGTCGTTGCCCAGCGGGTAGGCGTTGAGCATGCTCATGAAAATCGCAAACTTGCCTTCGCCATGCAGGCGGCGGAAATCGTCGGGGGTGTAGGCGATGGCGACCTGATTGGGATAGTCGCGCACCATCGTGCTGATGATTTTGTAGCGGGTTTCCTGCTCGAATCGCGCCTCTTCGATGAAACCGGCGGTAGGGCGATGCGGCGCGTTGGGACCGTTCCAGATTTCCGGCCAGCCGAAGATGGTCAGTGCCGCGCCGGACAGGCGACCGCGCCCGGTTTTCACCAGGTCGAACTGGCCGCTGCCGTCCTTGTCGGCTTCGTTGCCGGCGGTGCCGAAATCCATTGGCACGGTGATGTGACTGTCGAACGAAAGAAGGCGCTCATGCAGTTCATCGGCCTGTTTCATCACCTTGACCGGGTAGCCGGGATTGTCCTTGAACCAGTAATCCCAGGCCGCGAAGCCGGCACCGGCGCTGATCGCCAGGGCCAGCGGCAGGCCGATGAAAAGAGCCTTTTTCGAACGTGGTTTTGTCATTGCCGTCTCAGTCAGGTTCGCCGCAGGGGGCTTTGCTATCTGGGAGGAACGAGTAAACCGCACTGGAATTTAGGTTGTCCCGAAAAGATCGCAGCCTTCGGCAGCTCCTACATTGGATCGGCGTGCCCCTGTAGGAGCTGCCGAAGGCTGCGATCTTTTCGGGGCGCCATAAATTTATGGGGGCAACAAACGTTCTAGCTTGGATAAAGCCTGCTTCATGGCTGACACAGGTAGGGCAATGACGATTTCTCGACGATGGTTCATGGCGGGCCTGGCGCTGACCAGCGCTGCCGTGCCTGCGGCTTTTTATGGGCATCGCGAATGGACGAAACCGGATCCGACGATCACGCCGGGCGAAGCTTCATTCGATGTGGCGGATGTCGCCGGCCAACGCCTGGCGGATACGCTGCGCGGTGTCTGGCAGATTCGTTTCGAGGGGCGAGACGCGGGGCTTGAAGGCTTGCCGCGGGACGGTCTGGAAGTGTTTCTCGACATCGGGCACAAAGGTCGTGGCCTGATCGGTTTTCTCGACACCGCTGAACGTTTGCGTTCCAGCGAGCAGCCTCGTTACCGGGTGCTCGGCGATCTGGCCGGCGTCAAACCGGCGCAGTTGAGTTGGCGACTGGTCAGTGTCAATGGCAGCTGTGACTACGAATTCAGCATGGCGCTGGACGAAGTCTGGGCCGGTTTCGGCAATGCCGGCAGCGGCTCTTTGAGCGGTCGCGTGCTGGATCTGGATCGGCCGTTGATGCTGACGGCGCAGGACAATCGTTTCGTCGCCGTGAAGAAAGTTTTCCCCGAAGCCCGCGAGCGCACCGGCCTGAATCCGCCGCTGTTGGCGTGGCTGACGTCCCAGGAGCATCGCCTGTTTCACCAGCTCTGGCATGCGTCCCGTGACAAGTGGCACACCTTGCCCGAAGACAAGCGCAATGCCTTGCGCGGTATCGGCTGGCAGCCGGGCCCACGGGATCAGGAACGTGATGCTCGCGGCAAGCGCAAGGATCGCAACGGCTCGGGCGTGGATTTTTTCTTCATGCATCGGCACATGCTCGGTACGGCGCGCTCGTTACAGG
Source organism: Pseudomonas sp. NFX98 (assembly GCF_047784845.1). Lineage (NCBI taxonomy): Bacteria > Pseudomonadati > Pseudomonadota > Gammaproteobacteria > Pseudomonadales > Pseudomonadaceae > Pseudomonas > Pseudomonas sp. NFX98. Next base: position 59,750 of record NZ_JBLNNF010000015.1, read on the forward strand.
ATTTGCCATCGTGGATGCATTTTCCGCTGCCGCAGCCTGAACTGGCCCGGGACCGCATCGGCTTCGCCAACTATTTCGACAACCACGATGGCACCGCGCTGCCGCCGACCTGGCTGGCCGAGGACGATGACGAGTACTCGCAGTGGGTCAGCGATATCAAGTCCAATGAGACGTATCACAGCAATTTTCAGGTCTGGGAATCGCAGTACCGCGATCCGCGTTATTTGTCGAAGCTGACGTTGGGGCAGTTTGGTTCCGAGGTGGAGCTGGGCTTGCACGACTGGCTGCACATGCGCTGGGCTTCGGTGCCGCGTGATCCGTCCAATGGTCAGCCGGTGCCGTTCGCTCGCGATCCGGCGGATTTTTCCGCGCGTTGGTATGCGCCGGAGAATGACTTCCTCGGCGATCCGTTTTCTTCCCACGTGAATCCGGTGTTCTGGCATTTTCATGGCTGGATCGATGACCGCCTGGAAGACTGGTTCCGCGCCCATGAGCGCTTCCATCCGGGTGAGGTCAGTCGATTGCAGGTCAATGGTGTGCCGTGGTTTGCGCCGGGGCGCTGGGTCGAGATCGCCGACCCGTGGCTGGGCCCGAGCACTCATGGTTGCAGCACCACGCCGGGGTTGCAGGCCGGCAAGTCGGTGGAGATGGACCCGGAAACCATGAAGCTGGCGCTGCGGATTACCTTTGGCGAGGACGAAAAGAAACTCGCGGATCTGTTCCGCAAGGTGCCGCAACGGCCATGGTATGCGCGGCATTTGAAGGCCAAGGCCTAAAGCAAAAGATCGCAGCCTTCGGCAGCTCCTGCAGGTTATGTGTTATGCGCAAAATGCGCGGTAAACATCGCCCCTGTAGGAGCTGCCGAAGGCTGCGATCTTTTGATCTTCAGAGCGTTTGCCACCCACCCCCAAGCGCCTTGTACAACGCAATACTCGCCTGCATCCGCGACAACCGCAGTTGTACATTCAAATCCTGCGCCGCATACAGCGTGCGCTGGGTCTCCAGCACCGTCAGCAAATCTTCGGCACCCGCTTCATAGCGGCTTTGCGCAATGTTGAAGGCAGTTTGCGCCTGATTCAGTTCTTCGCTTTGCCACTGCCGTTGCTCGTCCAGTCCGCGAATGCTGTTCAGCGCTTTCTCGACGTCGGCGAAACCATTGATGATCGCCCCACGATAGCTTTCCAGCAGTTCTTCCTGACGGGCCGTGGCCTTGTCGCGCTCGGCGCCGAGGCGGCCATTGTTGAACACAGGCCCGAGCAATCCTGCGGTGAGGTTGTAGAACGGGCTGCGTAGAATGTCGCCCGCGCGGTCGGCACCAGAGCCGATTTCCGCGCTCAGGGTGACGGTCGGCAACATCGCGGCGCGGGCCACGGTGACGTCGGCCTGGGCCGCGGCCAGTTGCGCTTCGGCCCGGGCGATGTCCGGGCGACGGCTGAGCAATTGGCTGGGCACGCCGGCATCGATGGCTGGCCATGACAATTGGTCAAAGCGTTCCTGGCCGAGGGACAACTCCTGCACCGGGCGACCGAGCAGGGCGGCGAGGCTGATCTGCGCGTCCGTGGCTTGTTGCTGTACCAGCGGCAATTGCCGTTGCTGCGCTGCCACCAGGCTTTTTTGCTGGGCCAGTTCCAGAGCGGTTGCCGAGCCTGAATCAAAACGGGTCTGCACCAGTTTCAAAACGTTCTGCGCGTTGGCCAGATTCAACGCGGCGATGCGGCTCTGTTCGTGCAACGACAGGGTTTGCGCATAGCCATTGGCAACACCGCTGAGCAACGTCAGCTCAACCGTCGCCTGATCGAACTCGCTGGCGCGCAGGGCGAATTGCGCGCTGTCGCGGGAGGCGCGCTGGCCACCCCAGAAATCGATCTCGTAACTGGCCGTCAGATTGGCGTTGAAGTAATCCACAGCACTGTTGTCGCTGTCGGCATCCAGTTGGCTGTAGCCGTTGCCGCGCAGCAGTTTCTGGCGGTTGGCGTTGGCGCCGGCCTTGACCTCGGGCAACTGTGAGCCGCCGGCGACCACCGTTTCAGCCTGCGCCTGACGTACTCGGGCGATGGCGGCGGCCAGGTCGTAACTGCCGACCCTGGCCTGTTCGATCAGGCGCCCCAGCTGGGGGCTGCCGAAGCGGTTCCACCATTGCTGGTTGTCGCGGGTGGCGCCGGCGGTGTGCGGCGATTGCCAGGCGGCGGGCGGCGCAATGCCGCTGTCCGGACGCTGGGCAGGGCTGCCGCAGGCGCTGAGCAGCAGGCATATGGTCAACAGGCTGAGTGGCGGCTTCATCGATCGATTATTCACTGGTAAGGGCCGTGACCGGGTCGAGTCGGGCAGCTTTGCGGGCCGGCATGAAGCCGAAGACAACACCGGTGACCAGGGCACAGCCGAAGGCGCCGAGTACCGCTATCAGGGAGAATGCGACCGCGACTTCGCTGAGGATCAGCACGCCGCCGACAATCAATGCCAGGGCAATCCCGGCGAGTCCGCCGACCACCGAGAGCATCACTGCTTCAGTGAGGAACTGGCGCAGGATGTCGCGCTGTCGGGCGCCGGTAGCCATGCGGATACCGATCTCGCGGGTACGCTCGCGCACGGTCATCAGCATGATGTTCATCACGCCGATGCCGCCCACCAGCAGCGAGATCGCCGCGATCGAACCGAGCATCAGCGACAGGGTATTTTGCGTGCGCGCTTCAGCCTGGATCATCGCTGCGTTGTTGGTCAGCTCGAAATCCTTCTTGCCGTTGTGCAGGCGCAGCATCAGTTGCTCGATGGCGTGCTCGGTCTCCTTGACCTTGCGCGCATCCGCCGCGGCAATCGCGATGTACTCCGGATTGTGCGTGCCGAAAAGGCGCACGCTGGCGGCGGAGTAGGGGATGGCGATGCGGTCGTCGCTGTCGGAGTCGCCGGAGCTGGCGCCTTTTTCCGCCAGCACGCCGACCACCTGAAACGGCACGTTCTCGATCAGGATGTACTGGCCGATGGGGTTGGCCACGTCCTTGAGCAATTTGGTGCGGACCTTGTGGCCGATCACGGCCACCGCAGCCGCATTCTGTTCATCGGCCTCGGTGAAGTAGCTGCCTTCGACCACGGGCCAGTTGAAGATCGCCGGGAAGTTGGTGTCGTTACCGCCGACGTAGCTCAAGTGGTCGAGGTTGCCGAAGCGCACCCCGGCTTCCTGGCCGTTGACCGGCATGATCCGCATCACTTGTGGCAGGCTCGCCACGGCCTTGACCTCGTCGAGGGTAATGATGCCCAGTGGCGTGCGCGGGTTGGGCGCCGAGCCGCTGAGGTAGATGATGTTGGAACCGAAGGCGCCCATCTGCGCCATGACCTGGCGCTTGCTGCCTTCGCCGACGGCGAGCATCACCACCACCGAAGCCACGCCGATGATGATCCCGAGCAGGGTCAGTGCGGTGCGGAACTTGTTGATCCACATCACTCGCCAGGCGGCTTGCACGGCGTCGACCAGTTCGCCTTTCCAGGCGCCGGTGGCTTCCGCGCCTTCACTCAGGCGTTTGCGTAAATCGACGGCTTGCAGGGCGCCGGGGGTGGAGGAGTGTTGCGCGGCGGGGTTGTCTTGGGCGCTGTCGCTGATGATCAAACCGTCGCTGATTTCGATGATGCGTTTGGCCCGCGCCGCCACTTCGCGGTCGTGGGTAATCAGGATGACCACGTGGCCCTGGCTCGCCAGCTCGTCGAGCAGCGCCATGACTTCCTTGCCACTTTGACTATCGAGGGCGCCGGTGGGTTCGTCGGCGAGGATGATGTGGCCGCCGTTCATCAAGGCGCGGGCGATGGACACCCGTTGCTGCTGCCCGCCCGAAAGTTGGTGCGGTCGGTTGCCGGTGCGCGAGGCCAGGCCGAGGCGGTCGAGCAGGGCGGCGGCGCGGGCGTGGCGCTCGGCGGCCGGCAAGCCTGCATAGATCGCCGGCATCTCGACGTTTTCCTGGGCCGAGCCGGATGGAATCAGGTGGTAACCCTGGAACACGAAACCGAAGGCTTCGCGGCGCAGCCACGCCAGTTCGTCACTGTCCAGCGCCGCGACGTTTTCCCCGGCGAAACGGTACTCGCCGGAGGTCGGACGGTCGAGGCAGCCGAGGATGTTCATCAGCGTCGACTTGCCGGAACCGGAGGCACCGACAATCGCCACGAATTCTCCGGCATGGATCGACAGGTCGATGCCACGCAACACGTGAACTTCAGGCGCGTCGCCACCACCGTAGGCTTTGCGGATGTCCTGCAGTTCGATCAGGGGCGTTTGCATTCAACCGCCGCTCCCGTCAGCCGGGCCGATCAACAGGTGATCGCCTTCCTGCAAGCCGTCGAGGATCTGCACCCGCAGGCGATCGCTGATGCCGGTGCGCACGTTGCGTTGTTCGATGCTGCCATTCTTGGCGACCACTTGCGCGATCTGGGTATCGGCTTGCGCGCCTGCTTGCAGCGAGGCAATCGGCGCGGTCAGTACGTTCTGCGCCTGATCGGCGACGAAAAATACCTGGGTGGTCATTTCCGCCATCAGCGCGTTGTCGGCGTTGTCGACGTCGAGCAACACGGTGTACAGCACCACGCGAGCGCTGCCGCTTTTACTCGAACTGGCGGGGCTGCCACCGCCCTGGCTGGTCTGATCGAGAGGTTTTGGCGGCACGGGCAGAATCTGCCGCACGGTGCTTTTCCAGCGTCGGGTGCCACCGCTGAGGGTGGTGAACCACGCCGTCATGCCGGGTTTGACGTGGCCGATGTCGGCTTCCGAGACTTCGGCCCAAACGGTCATCGGCGACAGTTTGGCGATGCGCAGAATCAGTGGTGTCTGCTGCTGGGCGTTGAGCGTTTGGCCCTCGCGGGCATCGAGCGCGACCACCGTGCCGGACATCGGCGCGTAAATTCGTGTGTAACCGAGTTCGGCCTGATCGCTGCGCAGGCTGGCCTGAGCCTGGCGAATCTGCGCCAGGAACATGTCGATCCGCGCCTGGGTGGCACGCAATTCGGCCTGGGCGGTCTGCACGTCTTCTTCGCGGGTGGCGCCGCCAGCCTTGAGGTTCTGCTGACGCTGGAATTTCTGCCGGGCCAGTTCATGCAGTGCCTTTTGCTCTTGCAGCTGCGCCTGGAGGTTTTCGATGGAGAAACGCCCGGCGTCGAGTTTGGCCTGTTGCGTGGACGGATCGATTTCCACCAGCAACTGGCCTTCCTTGACCACATCGCCGACTTCCACATGAATCTTGTGGATTTGCCCGGACGCCTGGGCGCCGACGTCGACATAGCGACGCGGTTGCAGGGTGCCCAAGGCCGTGACACTGCTTTCGATGTCCGCGCGGGTGACCTGCACGGTGGCAAACTGGTCACGGCCGGGCGGGATGATTTTCCAGGCGGCGACGGCGATGATGGGAATCAGGCAGAGTGCGACAAGCAGGGCGCGTCGGGTGTGACGGGGACGTTTCATGCAGTGTTCCGGCCAAAGGATTTCGGCCCGTCGTTCAGCGGCGGGAAGACGGGGAGCTGTCCTTTATACGTTGAAAGACCCGGGGAATTTAGCCCCGGACATATGGGTTACACGTGTAGACCATGACTATTTGTCGGGCAACACAAAGCAGTACTTTAAATCTATATGAGAATTACTATAAATTACGCAGCTCAAACTGCCACTATCGTGCCATTGCCCGTTTTTTTGGTCGATTAGCTGGTTCAAGGACAGAAACCGCACCCGTGCCGGAGTCATGTTGGAAAACTACTATCGAGAGCTGGTGTGTTTCCTGAACGCCAAGCTCGGCAACCGTCAGGTCGCCGAAGATGTGGTGCATGACGCTTATCTGCGAGTGCTGGAGCGTTCCAGCGACACGCCGATCGAGCAGCCCCGGGCATTCCTTTATCGCACCGCACTGAACCTGGTGATCGACGATCACCGGCGCAACGCCTTGCGCCAGGTCGAGTCGCTGGACGTGCTCGATAATGAAGAGCGCTATTTCTGCCCATCGCCTTTCAGCAGCCTCGATCATGGTCAGCGCCTGGACATGCTCCAGCGCGCGTTGGAGGAATTGCCACGGCTGTGCCGCGAGAGTTTCCTGTTGCGCAAGATCGAAGGCCTGTCACACCCGGAGATCGCTGAACGCCTGGGCATTTCCAAGGCGTTGGTCGAGAAACACATCGTCAACGCGATGAAGCATTGCCGGGTGCGCGTGCGGCAATGGGATGCGCATTGATCCTCCTTTGATCCCTTCTTATTAAATTTTATTTCACTGTCCTCGTTCCTACTCAACAGACGACCTACTGTCCTGCTCAAGGCCGGTCAGGTCACTTAGGCTCTCCTTGCCCCATTGTTGAGGGGTTCATCCAGAGGACACTGGAAATGACACAGGCAATTGCATCGCCCATCGTTCACGACCTGATCGGCGTCGGTTTCGGCCCTTCGAACCTGGCGCTGGCCATCGCTCTGCAAGAGCGCGGGCCGATCCAGGGCGAACTGGATGTACTGTTTCTCGACAAGCAGGCCAACTACAGCTGGCACGGCAACACCCTGTCGACCCAGAGCGAGTTGCAGATTTCCTTCCTCAAGGACCTGGTGACCCTGCGCAACCCGACCAGCCCGTATTCGTTCGTCAATTACCTCAAGGCCCACGGCCGTCTGGTGGACTTCATCAACCTGGGCACTTTCTATCCGTGCCGCATGGAGTACAACGACTACCTGCGCTGGGTCGCCGCGCAGTTCGAACGGCAGAGCCGCTACGGCGAAGAAGTGCTGACCATCGAGCCGGTGCTGCATAACCACCAAGTCGAAGCGCTGCGCGTGATTTCCCGTGATGCGAGCGGCCATCAACACGTGCGCACCGCGCGTTCCGTGGTGGTCAGCGCCGGCGGCACGCCGCGCATTCCCGAAGCGTTCAAGGCGCTGAAGGATGACGGTCGGGTGTTCCACCATTCGCAGTACCTGGCGCAAATGGCCAAGCAGCCGTGCGTCAACAACCAACCGATGAGCATCGCGATCATCGGCGGCGGGCAGAGTGCGGCGGAAGCCTTCATCGACCTCAACGACAGCTTCCCGTCGGTTCAGGTCGACATGATCCTGCGCGGCTCGGCGTTGAAGCCTGCGGACGACAGCCCGTTCGTCAACGAAGTGTTCTCGCCGGAGTTCACCGACCTGGTGTTTCAGCAGGAGAGCAGCGAGCGTGAGCGCCTGGTCAACGAGTACCACAACACCAACTACTCGGTGGTGGACATCGACTTGATCGAACGCATCTACGGGATTTTCTACCGTCAGAAAGTCTCGGGCATCGCCCGTCACGCGTTCCGTACCCTGACCACCATCGAAAAAGCCAACGCCACCGAGCGCGGCATTGAACTGGCGGTGCGCAACAACGCCACCGGCGAAGTCACGGTTCGTCACTACGACGCCGTGGTGTTGGCCACCGGTTACGAGCGGCAAATGCACCGCAAACTGCTCGCGCCACTGGAGCAATACCTGGGCGATTTCGAGGTTGATCGCAATTACAAACTGATCACTGACGAACGCTGCAAGGCCGGCATCTATATGCAGGGCTTCTGCCAGGCCAGCCACGGCTTGAGCGATACGCTGCTGTCGATCCTGCCGATCCGCGCCGATGAAATTGCCGGGTCGCTGTATGACCATGGCAAGAACCGCGGGCACAGCCGTTCGGTGGTGGATTTGTTGTTGGCGACTGCCAGCTGATATCAAGTTCAACTGCAAAAGATCGCAGCCTTCGGCAGCTCCTACATTGAAATGGTATGCACCTGTAGGAGCTGCCGAAGGCTGCGATATTTTGATTTTGCAATCAATCCTGAACCCTCCCTGAAGAACCCCGCATTTCCCCAGCCATTCCCCGCCACAGCGTTTACTCTGCAAAAACCGGGGCGTAAGCTTCGCGCGTTTTCAATCAATAGCGGAGACCCACAGTGGGTACTTGTTCGAGTGACAGTAGTCGGCCGGTTTCGATAACCGGCACATCCTCGGCCAGATAACGCGCAGGCTTTTCGTGCCGTTGTCTCGCCGTAAAAGCGAGCAGCGGCATCCCGATCACGGCCGGTCCCGGTCCGTGTCCCGACGTCCTTCTCATCGACGCTGAACCGTGCGTGATGTTCGACCCTGTGTCGTCATCGCGGCGCACCGACACGCCTGCTCGACGGTTTCCCGGCTGATCCTGGGGGAACTGCCATGAACCTGACCCTGCTCAAAGAATTCTTCGCCGGATTCCTGCGCACCCGCCACATCGCCCGACACTTTCGTCGCCTGGCGCTGCTGGAAAACTTCACCGACACCACGGTCAGCCGTGAGGTGCCGCCGACCCTGGCGCAAACCCTGGTCAGTGCCGCCGGCAGTGACACCGGCCTGTTGCTCAACACGCTGGGCAGTCACACCGATGGCTTGAGCGAGCTGGAAGCCCAAGCCCTGCGCGGGCAATTCGGCCTCAATGAAGTCGAGCACGAACAACCGCTGCCGTGGTGGACCCATCTGTGGCACTGCTACAAGAACCCGTTCAACCTGCTGCTGACCTTGCTGGCGGTCATCTCCTGGCTGACCGAAGACATGAAAGCCGCCATCGTGATTTTTTCCATGGTGGTGCTTTCGACCCTGCTGCGCTTCTGGCAGGAAAGCAAATCCAACCAGGCTGCCGATGCGCTCAAGGCGATGGTCAGTAACACCGCGACGGTGCTGCGTCGCGACGAAGCCCGTCGTGAACTGCCGATCAAGCAACTGGTGCCGGGTGACCTGATCGTGTTGTCGGCCGGTGACATGATTCCCGCCGATTGCCGGGTGCTCAGTGCCAAGGATCTGTTCGTCAGTCAGGCAGCCATGACCGGCGAATCGATGCCGGTGGAAAAATTCCCGCGTCAGCAGGACAGCAACACGCTCAATCCTCTGGACCTGGACAACATCCTGTTCATGGGTACCAACGTGGTGTCCGGCACGGCGATGGCGGTGATCCTCACCACCGGCAACAGCACCTATTTCGGTGCCCTGGCCCAGCGCGTCGGCGCCACCGATCGTGCTCCGACTTCGTTCCAGACCGGGGTCAACAAAGTCAGTTGGCTGCTGATCCGTTTCATGTTCGTCATGGCGCCGCTGGTGCTGTTCATCAACGGTTTCACCAAGGGTGACTGGACCGAAGCGCTGCTGTTCGCGCTGTCGATTGCCGTGGGCCTGACCCCGGAAATGCTGCCGATGATCGTCACCTCGACTCTTGCCAAGGGCGCGGTGTTCCTGTCGCGCAAGAAGGTCATCGTCAAACGCCTCGACGCCATCCAGAACTTCGGCGCCATGGACGTGCTGTGCACCGACAAGACCGGCACGCTGACCCAGGACAAGATTTTCCTGGCGCGCAACGTCGACGTCTGGGGCAACGATTCCGATGACGTGCTGGAAATGGCCTACCTCAACAGCTACTACCAGACCGGCCTGAAAAACCTGCTGGATGTGGCGGTGCTCGAACACGTGGAAATCCATCGTGAACTGAAAGTCGGCACGGCGTTTCGCAAGGTCGACGAAATCCCGTTCGACTTCACCCGCCGGCGCATGTCGGTGGTGGTCGCCGAGCGCGATCAGCCGCATCTGCTTATTTGCAAAGGTGCCGTGGAAGAAGTATTGGCGGTGTGCACGCGTGTGCGTCACGGCGTGGTGGATGAAGCGTTGAGCGAAGAACTGCTGGGTCGGATTCGTCAGGTCACTGCGGCGTTCAACGCCGAGGGCCTGCGGGTGGTCGCCGTGGCTGCGCGGCCGATGATCGAAGGGCGCGACATCTACAGTCTCGCTGATGAACAGGCACTGACGCTGATCGGTTACGTGGCATTCCTTGATCCACCAAAAGAAAGCACCGCGCCGGCACTCAAGGCATTGGCAGCGCACGGCGTGGCGGTGAAAGTGCTGACCGGCGACAACGAACTGGTGACCGCGAAGATCTGCCGCGAAGTCGGGCTGGAGCAACAAGGCCTGCTGATGGGCAACGACATCGAACGCATGAGCGACGCCGAACTGGCGGTGGCGGTGGAGACCACCAACGTCTTCGCCAAACTCACCCCGTCGCTCAAGGAACGCATCGTGCGCCTGCTCAAGGGCAACGGCCATGTGGTCGGTTTCATGGGCGACGGCATCAATGACGCCCCGGCCCTGCGCACCGCCGATATCGGGATTTCCGTGGACAGTGCCGTGGACATCGCCAAGGAAGCGGCCGACATCATCCTCCTGGAAAAGAGCCTGATGGTGCTGGAGGAGGGCGTGCTGGAAGGGCGGCGGACCTTCGCCAACATGCTCAAGTACATCAAGATGACCGCCAGTTCCAACTTCGGCAACGTGTTCTCGGTGCTGGTGGCCAGCGCGTTCATTCCGTTCCTGCCGATGCTGCCGATGCACCTGCTGGTGCAGAACCTGCTCTACGACATTTCGCAGATCGCCATCCCGTTCGATAACGTCGATGACGAAATGCTCAAGCAACCGCAGCGCTGGCAGCCGGGCGACGTCGGACGCTTCATGCTGTTTTTCGGACCGATCAGCTCGATCTTCGACATCACCACGTTTGCCTTGATGTGGTACGTGTTCGACGCCAATACCCCGGATCACCAGACGTTGTTCCAGTCTGGCTGGTTCGTGGTCGGGCTGCTGACCCAGACACTGATCGTGCACATGATTCGCACGCCGAAGGTGCCGTTCCTGCAAAGCCGCGCGGCGATGCCGTTGATGGTGATGACCGGAATCATCATGGCCGTGGGGATTTTCCTGCCGATGGGGCCGCTGGCGCACTACTTCAAATTGCAGGCGCTGCCATCACTGTACTTCGTGTTCCTGCCGGTGATTCTGCTGGCGTACATGGGGCTGACTCAGGCGGTGAAGGGGTTTTACATCCGGCGATTTGGCTGGCAATGAGACGTCGACAGCGGTGCGAGGCATTTAGGAAAAGTCCTACAGAAAGCATTACGGGTCTTCCGTAGCCTTGCACCCTCGTTAATTTGACCCGGGGGCCACGTTGTCCAACAAGTCCTTACGTATCCTGATTGCTGATGAACAGCATTTTAACCGGATGAAAATCGAGCGATTGTTCAACCAGCTCGATTACTTCCGGGTAGCGCCGGTGCAAAGCCTGGAAGAGCTGCTCACTCTGGTGGAGTACGCTTGCGAGTCGTTCGATCTGTTGGTCGTCAATGCTGCGCTGGCAGATGGAAAGCTGGATTTGCTGGATTTCTGCCTGGATAACCGGCAACTGGATCGCGTGTTGATCTATGACGGCCAGCAGACCGATCTGCCACCGATCCCGGCTTGCGGGCAGCAGAAGGTTCAGGTCAGCCATGCCTTGTTGCCGGACTTCGCGTCGATCCAGCGCTTGATGGCGCTGGTTGATCCTCATCTACCGTTCGTCGGCACTGTCATTTCTGTCAGGTAGTGCGGCGCGGTTTTCCGTGCAAGAGTCTATGCGCAGCTACTGCGTTTGGTTCGGGCCTTGCCCATGGGCAGTCAGTGCCCGATCGTCGTGTTTTGCCCAGGGGAGTTGTGCCATGAAGTCAGTGCTGATTGTGGACGATCATCCGGTGATTCGCGGCGCAGTCAAAATCGTCCTCAAGCTTGAGGGTTACAAACGCATTTACGAAGCTTCCAGCGGTAATGAAGTCTTGCCGATGATCCGTGAGCACAAACCGGAACTGGTGGTGCTGGACTTGAACATACCGTCCCTTGACGGGCTGGACGTGCTGGCCCGGATCAAGGGGGGAGAGGTGCCGTGTCGTGTCGTGGTTTTCACCTCCCAGGAGCCGATGTTCTATCAGGATCGCTGCATGCGCGCCGGTGCTTCGGCCTACGTCGCCAAGACCAACGATTTGCAGCATCTGCACAAGGCGGTGCACGCCGTGATGGGCGGATACACGTATTTCACCCGTCTCCCGTCGAGTTCGGTGTCGATGAGCACATTGCAGCGCAGCGAAAAGCAGCTGATCGACAACCTGTCGGACCGCGAATTGACGATCTTCCAGCACCTGGCCCGAGGCATCAGCAACAAGGCCATTGCTGAAATCATGCATTTGAGCCACAAGACCGTCAGCACGTACAAAACCCGTTTGACCGAAAAGCTCAACGTCGAGTCGTCGGTGCATCTGCGGGATCTTGCCCGTCGCAATCATTTGATCTGAATGAACACCTTTCTCCGCCTGAACTGCCTCAACAGCCTGCTATTGCTGGGGCTTGGACTATGGGGGGCGAGTGTTTGCGCCGAGCCGCAAGCCCTGACATTGCTGGGGCGCTCTTACGAGGACAGGGCGACTGTCAGGCTGTCGGAGGCAGACGCTCGCTGGCTGCAGCAAAAGGGCAGGTTGGTGCTGGCCGTCTCTGCTCCGGACTATCCCCCCTTCGACATCACCACTACAGGTTATGCGCTCGAAGGGGTGACGGCGGACTACGCCGGGCTGCTCAAGCAACTGTTGCAGGTGGAGGTCGACGTCCAGCGCTATGCGTCGCGAGGCGAGGCCGTCCGGGCGCTCAAGCAAGGGGCGGCGGATCTGCTGGGGACGGCCAACAGTTATGAGGCACAAGATCCGCAACTGCAGATGTCCAGCGCCTATGCGGTCGATCAACCGGTGCTGGTGACGCGCATGGGGTCGCCGCAAACGCTGGACCCGACGCTGGCCGGCAAACGCCTGGCGATGTTGTATCACTACTTGCCTGAACAAAACGTGCAGAAATTCTACCCCCGGGCGCAGGTCGAACTGTTTCCGTCGACGCTGGGGGCCGTGGGGGCCGTGGCTTTCGGGCAGGCGGACGTCTATCTGGGCGATGCGATCAGCGCCCATTACCTGATCAGTAAAAACTACCTGAACAACGTACAACTGGCGGACTTTTCGCCTCTGGAGTCCGGTCGCTTCGCCTTTGCCATGGCCCGTGACAACCCGGCGTTGCTGCGCATCGTCAACAAGGCCCTGTCGGCGATAACGGCCAATGAGCAGATGAACATTCTGCGGCGATGGGGGGCGAGCGGAGTTTCCATGCCGGGCACGCAGTCATTGCAATTGAGCGTGGCCGAACAGCGTTGGCTCGACCGGCACCCGCGCGTCAGTGTGGCGATCAACGAGAACATCCCGCCGATCACGTTCATCGACAGTGAAGGCAAGTTTCGCGGCATCGGTGTGGATGTGTTGGCGAAAATCAGTCTGCGCACCGGCCTGCAATTCGACATCCGCTCGATGCAGTCAGTGGCCGAGATGATGAAGGCGATCAAGAGCGGTGAGGTGGATGTGCTGGCCGGCATTGGCCTCAGCTCCCGGCGCGAAGAGGACTTGCTGTTTACCCGGGCGATTCTGACCAGCCCGACCGTACTGGTGACGCGCCTGGGGCCGGACAGCCTCAAGACTCTGGATGACCTGGCCGGAAAAACCCTGGCGCTGACCCAGGGCAATATTGGCGGCGAGTTCATTCGCCAACACTTTCCATCGATCCGGTTTATAGATGCGCCATTGTCGGCGGATGCCATGGAAATGGTCGCCCAAGGCAAGGCACAAGGCAGCATCAATTCCTTGATCAGTGCCCGTTACCTGATTTCCCGGCAATACCGTGATCGCCTCCAGGTCAGCAGTACGGTGGGCACTGACCCTGCGCGCAGTACCCTGGCGACCAGTCGCGATGCCACCGAGCTGCATTCGATCCTGGACAAGGCATTGCTGAGTATCCCTCCCGAAGAAATCGACGAGCTGATACTGCCTTGGCGCAATGACCTGATGGTGGAGCAGAGCTATTGGCTGCGTCATCGACAGAGCATTTTCCAGGCATTCGCGGTTGTTGGCGCCTTGCTCTTGCTTGCCGTGGCGTGGATCGCCTGGCAGCGTCGGCAGATCCGTCAGCGCCAGCAATTGCTCGCCCAATTGCAGGAAGCCAAGGACGCCGCTGACGATGCCAATCGGGCCAAAACCACATTCCTGGCAACCATGAGCCATGAGATCCGCACGCCGATGAATGCCCTGATCGGCATGCTCGAGCTGGCGCTGAAACGGGCGGATGAGGGCGTGACCGACCGGGCGGCGATCGAGGTGGCATCAAATGCCGGGCAACAGTTGCTGGCCTTGATCGGCGACATTCTGGACATCGCCCGTATCGAGTCCGGGCATCTGTCGCTGTCGCCGGAGCGGGCCAATCTGCACTCGTTGGTGGTGTCGGTGTGCCGGGTCTTTGAAGGCCTGGCCCGGCAGAAAAACTTGCAGTGGCGGGTTGAAATGGATGCGCACAGTGACCGCGATGTGCTGATCGATCCCACGCGTTTCAAGCAGGTGCTGTCCAATCTGCTGAGCAATGCCATCAAGTTCACCGACAAGGGAGAAGTCAGCCTGAAACTGTTGGTCGAGCCCGTGTCACCGGAGCGCCTCGCGGTCAGCGTGCATATCGAGGACAGCGGCATCGGCATCAGCGCCTTTGACCAGCAACGACTGTTCAGCCCGTTCGAACAGGCCGGAAACAACCCGCAATCGGGCCGCCAGGGTTCCGGGCTCGGACTGGTGATCAGCCGCACGCTGTGCGAAATGATGGGCGGCCAGCTGCAGCTCGACAGCGATCTGGGGCGCGGCACCCGGTTGGACATCACCCTTGAACTGGTGGCGTTGCACCCTTTGCCCGCCACTGAAGTGTTGCCGAGCAACTCACAGGAAAAAACCCGGCCACTGACGATACTGGTGGTGGACGATTATCCAGCCAACCGGTTGTTGCTTTCGCGGCAGCTGAGTTATCTGGGGCACTGCGTACTGCTCGCCGAGGACGGCCGGCAAGGGTTCGAGCAATGGCGCGAACAGGCCTTCGATCTGGTCATCACCGATTGCAACATGCCGGTGCTCAGCGGTTATGAACTGGCGGGTGCGATTCGCGATGAGGAACGGTTTGGCGTGGAGCAACCGACGGTAATTCTGGGCTTCACCGCCAACGCACAACCCGAAGAAAAAATCCGCTGCATTGAAGCGGGCATGGACGATTGCCTGTTCAAACCGATTCGACTGGTCGACCTGAGCGCATGGTTGGCCGCGCGATTTTCCAGCGAAGCGCCATCCAGCGCCGAAATCGATTTAAGCGGGTTGCAGCAGTTCGCGGGTGCCGACAGCGAGCTGATCCTGCAACTGTTGCGTGATGTGGCGGCGACCAATCGCGATGATCGCGAACGCCTGCTGCACGAGCATGCCAGCGGCAATAGCCACGGCTTGCAGGATCTGGCGCACCGTATCAAGGGTGGGGCGCAGATGATCCGGGCGCGGGCGCTGGTGGATTGTTGCGAACAGCTGGAATATGCCTGCGGCGAGGGCGATGCGGCACTGATCGACGCCGCCGTCGATCAGTTGCATCAGGCCATGACGCGCCTGGACCAACGTCTTGAGCAGGGCTGAAGATCAGTCCCAGGCCGGTGCGATACCTTTCGGGCTGGTCAGGCGATGGCCGCGTTCCAGGCTGGCGATCAATGCCATGTCGGCGTCGCTCAATTTCATGGCGCAGGCCTTGAGGTTGCTGGCGAGATTGGCGCGTTTGGTCGACGACGGAATCACCGCGTAACCCAGTTGCATGGCCCAGGCCAGGGTGACTTGCGCCGGGGTCGATTGAAGGCGATCGGCGATCTTCGCGATGACCGGGTCCTTGAGCACTTCGCCGTAGGCCAGGGTCATGTAGGACGTGATCCGGATGCCTTGGCTTTGTGCGAACTCGACCACCTTGCGGTTCTGCAGGTACGGGTGCAGTTCGATCTGGTTGGTGGCGATGTTTTCGGCACCGACGGCGGCGATCGCTTGTTTCATCAGGTCGACGGTGAAGTTCGACACACCGATCTGCCGGGTCAGGCCCAGGCGCTTGGCTTCGAGCAAGGCACCCATGAATTCCTCGACCGGCACCTGGTCTTCCGGCGACGGCCAGTGGATCAGGGTCAGGTCCAGGTAGTCGGTCTGCAGTTTTTGCAGGCTTTCCTTGAGGCTTTCGATCAGGCGATCCTTGGCGAAGTTGGCGACCCAGATCTTGCTGGTGATGAACAGGTTTTCACGGGCAACGCCACTGGCGGCGATGGCTTCGCCGACTTCGGCTTCGTTCTCGTAGATTTGCGCGGTGTCGATGGCCCGGTAGCCCAGCTCCAGGCCGGTGCTGACCGAATCAATGACTACCTGGCCTTGCAAGCGAAACGTACCCAGGCCGAATGCGGGGATAGACATGAATGACTCCAGAGGTTGCAGTGGGAATGGGCGTGAGTATCCGCGCCTGCATTCGTGGGAAAAACCGCTGGATTGGCAAAGCAATGTTTACCGCAAGTCAAGAATCGGCCGTATGTCGGTAAGGTGTCGGTGTTGAAAGGTCCTCTTCGCGAGCAAGCCCGCTCCCACATTTAATCTGTATGGGACACAAACCCCGTGTTCACTGAAGATCAAATGTGGGAGCGGGCTTGCTCGCGAAGGCAGCACCACGGTTCTGGAGCCTTACCCCCGCGCCTCAAGAATCATGCAAGTCGTCGACCCCGTCGCATACAGCCGCCCATCCACATCATAAATCCGCCCCTCGGCCAACGCCGTAGAACGGCCCAGATGAACAATCTTGCCCTCGGCCCGCACCGGTCCGCTGGCGCTGTTCAAGGCGCGGACATAACTGATGCGCAGATCCAGCGTGGTGTAGCCCTGGCCTTTTTTCAGCTGCGTATGAATCGCGCAGCCCATGCACGAATCCAGCAGTGTCGCGGCGTACCCTCCGTGCACCGTGCCCAGCGGGTTGTAATGACGTGAATCGGGTGTGCCCTGGAAAATGAACACGCCGGCCGACCATTCGATCGGAATGAAATCCATCAGTGCGCCAATCGGCGGGGAGGGCAGTTTGCCGTCGCCGATGCCCTCGAAAAACTCGGCGGGCGTCAGGGCGCTGACTTCGGCCATGGACAAACTGCCAGGCCCGGCGAGGCGGGCGCGCATGGCCTGCTCCTGAGCGATCCATTGGGCGAGCGTGGCGTCGCGGGTTGGGCTTTGCATGAGATCAAGTCCTCGGCGGGAACGGATATTATGGTTGTAATCCTTGGCGATATTATGTCCGAAATAAAAACTTCGCCAGCCCCATGTGTCGCCGGCCTCAAGCGATATCGCTGTGACTGAATTCCTCTCCGAGAAAGTCGATCAAGCTGCGCACCGACGGCAGCAACCCTCTGCGCGACGGGAAAATCGCGTGGATGATGCCGCTTTTCGGCGCCCAACCCGGCACCAGTTCAACCAATTGCCCGGTAGCGATTTCATCGCGTACCACCACGCTGGGCAGGTGCACGATGCCGACCCCGGCGACGGCCGCATGGCGCAGGGCCAAGAGGTCATCGGTAACCATCCTCGGCGCGTGCCGGATCAACGCGGTGCTGCCCTCGGCGCCGAACAGTTCCCACTGATACTCACGTTGCGCCGCGCCCCAATGCAGGCTCGGCATGCCGCTCAGGTCTGCCGGCGACGGCGGTGTCGACAGGCGTTCGGCGAACGCCGGACTGCCGACGACACTCTGGGTGCTGTTGCCCAATACCTTCATCACCATGTCGGTATTTTCCAGCGGCGGAAAACGCACCCGCAGGGCGATATCAAAACCTTCATGAATCAGGTCGACCCGGCGGTTGGTGCTCTCGATGAACAACTCCACCAACGGGTACTTGAGCATGTAGCGGGTCAGCATCGGCCCGACCCAGGTGTGGAGCAGCGCCGTCGGGCAACTGATGCGCACCAGGCCTTGGGGTTCGGAGCGGTTGCGTTCGATCAGTTCAGCGGCGCTTTCCGCTTCCACGCGCATGGCCAGGCAACGCTGGTAATACGCCTGGCCGATTTCGGTCAGCGAGCAATGGCGGCTGGTGCGATTGAGCAGGCGTACGCCCAGGCGTTCTTCGAGCTCGGCGATGCGTCGGCTGAGCTTGGACTTGGGCATGTCCAGCGCGCGCCCGGCCGCTGCGAAACCGTGATGTTCCACCACTTGGGTGAAGTAATAGAGGGTGTTGAGGTCTTCCACCATCGTTCTCCAGATAGAACGCTAAGGCTGATTTTTGCATTCTAGCGCAGCAAAGGCCACGGTTTTAAGCTTTGTCCATGGCTTCACTCACTTCATCAGGAGACACCATGAAAAACATCATCGGTATCTACACCAGTCCTCGTGGTCATTGGGTTGGCGACGGTTTTCCGGTTCGCACGCTGTTTTCCTACGACAACCTGGGTAAACACATCAGCCCGTTCCTGCTGCTCGATCACGCCGGCCCCGCTGAATTCACCCCGACTACCGAACGGCGTGGCGTTGGTCAGCATCCGCACCGTGGCTTCGAAACTGTGACTATCGTTTACAAGGGCGAACTGGAACACCGCGATTCCACTGGCAGTGGCGGCAAGATCGGGCCTGGCGACGTGCAATGGATGACCGCCGCCTCGGGAATTCTCCACGAAGAGTTCCACTCCGAAGGTTTCGCCAAGAGCGGCGGCACCCTGGAAATGGTCCAGTTGTGGGTCAACCTGCCGGCCAAACACAAAATGGCCGACGCCGGATACCAGACGATTCTCGATGGCGACATTCCGGACATCGCCCTGCAAGACAACGCCGGCAGCCTGCGCCTGATCGCCGGTGAGTTCGACGGCCGCAAAGGACCGGCGCGGACCTTCACGCCGATTGACGTCTGGGACCTGCGCCTGAATGCCGGCAAGTTGCTCACCCTGGATCTGCATGAAGGGCGTAATACCGCACTGGTGGTCTTGCGCGGTGCGGTTCAGGTCAATGGTCTGGAATCGGTGCGTGAAGGGCAGTTGGCCCTGCTCGATCGCAAGGGTGATCAGTTGACCCTTGAAGCCAGCAAGGACGCAGTGGTGCTGTTGCTCAGCGGCGAACCGATCGACGAACCGATCGTCGGCCACGGCCCGTTCGTGATGAACACCGAGCAAGAAATCCACCAGGCGTTCGCCGACTTCCAGTCCGGCCGCTTCGGCCAGATGCACGGTTAAACCGTTTCGCTTCAACAACCCGCTCTACACAGGACGCGTAGGCCGGTTTTCGGGCCAGGGATGGCTGTTGCCTGTCAGTAAAGAGGAAACGCTCATGAACACCGTCAATGCTGCCAACTTCAATGGTCAGAAACCGACCATCGACCCCAACGACGCCGCGATGCTGTTGATCGACCATCAGAGCGGACTGTTCCAGATCGTCAAGGACATGGACGTGCCACAACTGCGCGCCAATGCCATCGCACTGGCCAAAGCCGCGACCCTGCTGAAGATGCCGGTGATCACCACCGCTTCCGTACCGCAAGGGCCGAACGGGCCGCTGATTCCAGAGATTCATGAAGCTGCACCGCATGCGCAGTACGTGGCGCGCAAAGGTGAGATCAACGCCTGGGACAACCCGGAATTTCACGCCGCGGTCAAAGCTACCGGCAAGAAAACCCTGGTGATCGCCGGTACGCTGACCAGCGTTTGCCTGGCGTTCCCGTCCATCGCGGCGGTGCACGAAGGCTACAAAGTGTTTGCCGTGGTCGACGCTTCCGGCAACCACTCGAAACTGGCCACAGATCTGACAGTTGCCCGTTTGGCCCAGGCCGGCGTGGTGCCGATCGACATCATGGCTACGCTCTCTGAGCTGCAAGGCTCGTGGAACCGTCCGGACGCCGAGCAGTGGGCCGCCGTCTACGCCCAGGCCATGCCGCATTATCAATTGCTGATCGAGAGCTATCTCAAGGCTCAGCAAGTGGCGAACGAGCACGAAAAGCTGGATTCCGAACGTTAAGCGGGTACTTCAAGTCGACTTTCAATCGGCCTGGCCTGTGAACTGCACCGAGACTGGCGCAACGATGTCGAGGGGTTGGGCGCGTTGTTCTCCGACCACATCCCGGCTTACCGCAACCTGATGACCAGCTATAGCACGCTGACCAACAGCAAGTAATTTTGGCGTAAATTGCCTTCCGTAGGAGCTGCCGCAGGCTGCGATCTTTTGATTTTGATCTTTTGGCATATTTCAAACTGCTAAAAATCGAGATCAAAAGATCGCAGCCTGCGGCAGCTCCTACAATGTGTGCGATATTTGCGTTAATGACTCTTGCTGGAGCTGCTTGATGCTGTCGTTGCTCGCTGAACACCCGCTGATCTGCGCCTTGATCCTGATCCTGATCGATCTGGTGTTGTGGCGCTTGATCGATGCCAGCCACCACAACTGGAAACTGCTTGCACGGCTGGTGATTTTTTCGCTGTACAGCGTTCTGTTGTTCAACGAAGGCATGAACCCGATGGTGCCGGCACCGTGGGTGGACAACGTTCCGTTGCACCTGGCGGCGACTGGTTTGCAAATCACCTGGTGGCTGTTCGCTGCGCGCACCCTGACGGTGACGATCGGTGCCGTGATGATGCAACGGGTCGGGCACACCGGGCGATTGCTGCAAGACTTGCTCGGGGCGGTGATATTCCTGATCGCCGTTATTGCGGCCCTGGCCTATGTGCTCGATCTGCCGGTCAAAGGCGTTCTGGCCACGTCCGGCGCCTTGGCGATCATTGTCGGCCTCGCGTTGCAAAGCACTCTCAGCGACGTGTTTTCCGGGATCGTCCTCAATACCACCAAGCCCTATCAACTGGATGACTGGATCGCCATCGACGGCACCGAAGGCCGAGTCATCGACATCGATTGGCGTGCCACGCGGCTGCAGACTTCCCAGGGCAGCATGATCGTGATCCCCAACTCGCTGGCGGCCAAGGCCAAGATCACCAACTTCAGCCGCCCCAGCGACATGTTCGGCCTTTCCATCAGTTTGCAGGTCAGCCCCCATGTCCGTCCGCAAACCGTGATCGATGCCCTTGAGCGGGCGATGCAGGGCTGCCGCATTCTGTTGAGCGTGCCCGGCCCGAAAGTGGCATTGAAAAGCTCCAGCGCCGCTGGCGCGGAGTATGAAATCAGCGGGTTTGTCGCGTCGATGAGCGAGAAGCGCACGGTGCGTAATCAATTGTTCGATCTGGCGTATCGGCACTTGCACGCATCGGGGATCAATTTGCTGTCGAGTGTGGAGCCCAATCCAGAGAGCGATTGTTCAAAGCCACGGGCGTTGCTCGACAGTTCGCCGATTTTCTCGACCTTGCGCCAGGAAGAGAAAGAAACCTTCAGCCAGAACATGAACCTGCAAACCTTCCGCGCCGGGGAGACGATCCTGGCGGCGGGGGAGGTCAGCCATCACTTGTTCATCATCGAGTCCGGGGTGGTTTCGGTGACGCTGAACATCCACGGTGCACTCATCGAAACCGGGCGCATGGGGCCGGGGGAAGTGATCGGCGAGGCCGGTATCCTGACCGACACCTCATCGGCCGCCGAATTTGCCGCGAAGACCTTTTGCACGCTTTACCGCATCGAAAAGGACTACCTGAAACCGTGCCTGGATGCCCGTCACGACATCAACGACGCGATGAAAACCTTGCTGGATTTCCGCTTGCACAAAGTGCAGGCGCTGATTCAGGAAGAGCCGGTGGTGGTGCGCAAGAAAGGGTTTTTGCAGTGGTTGCTCAAGCGGGCTTAGCGGTGAATGGCCGCTGCGCGGATCGCTAGCAGGCTAGCTCCTACAAGGGATTTGTGAGCGACGCAGATTCAATGTGGGAGTGAGCCTGCTCGCGATGACGGCATAAGCCGCGGCGCAAATTTCGGGCTGAATCAAAAATCCACCGTCACCGAAACCTTCAACGTCCGCGGTGTCCCCTGGGTCAGATACCCGCCATTGGCAGAGGCCCAATAGGCCTCATTGGCGACATTCTCGAGATTGGCGCGCAGCGTGACGTCCCGGTCATCGAATCCGAAGACATACCGCGCACCCAGATCGAAGCGACTCCACGCCGGAATGCTTTGGGTGTTGGCGGCATCGAGGTATTGCCCACCCGTGCGCAGCATTCTTGCACTGAGTGCCGCACCTTCAAGCCCCGGCACGCCGACGGCGCGGTTGCCGTCGTTGACGCCGTTGGCACTGCCTTCGATTTCAGTCTTCATCACGGTTGCGCCGCTGAGCAGGCGCAGGCCGTCGAGCGGTTCGCCGTAGGCGTTGAGCTCAATGCCTTTGTTCAGTTGCTGGCCGTCGACCCGGAAGATCCCGTCCTGGGTGTAGTTCGACGGTTGCTCGATGCGGTACGCCCCCAGGTTCGCGCCGTAGCTGCCCATGTCCAGGCGTACGCCGGCTTCGATTTGCTTGCTTCGTACAGGGGCAAAAGTGTCGTCGCGGTTGAGTGAAGTGGTCGGTGGCGTTGGGCCTTTGGCCAGGCCTTCGATGCGGTTGGCGTAGAACGAAACATATTCCCATGGGTTGATCACCAGACCGAAAACCGGGGTGGTGATCGACGCGTCATGACTGGACGTGCGGGCGCCGGAAGTGGTGCTCCAGCCATCGACTTTCAACGACTGGCGACGCGCACCGAGGGTCAGCAAGACGCGGTCGTCGAAGAATCCGAGGGTGTCGGCGATGGCGCCGCTGCGCAGGGTATTCTTGCCCACGACGCGCGGGTCGTGAATATCGCTGCCGAACGAAGTGGCCGCAGGTCGCGGTTGTTCAGCGATGTTGTAGAGGTTGGTGCTGTAGCGCCCGGTGCTGCCGATGGTTTCGAAGGCCGAACGCTGCTCGCCCCAGATGCCGGCCAGCCCGAGGCTCAGTTGATGACTGATCGGGCCGGTTTGAAGGCGACCGTTGAGGCCGGTCATCAGGCTTTGATTGTCCTCATCGTGGGGCGGGTAGAGCATGCCGCCACGGGCGTTGCCATCAAGGTCGGTGACGGTCAGCGATGAATACACACCGTTTTCGCGGGTGTGTTTGGCACCGCCCGCGACATAGGCCGTCCAGGTTTCGCTCAGGTCATATTCGGCGCGGGCCATGCCGAACGAGTCCTCCAGTTGCGAGTAACTCCAGCTCTGAGAATAGGCGGCATTGGCGTCGGGCACCTTGGGTACCTTGTTCAAGGTGGAATCGACATAAACCACCGCGCGCCCCTGATTGATCACCTGCTTCTGGTAGCCCAGATCGGTGGAGAGGCGCAGACGCTCGCCGCGATAATCCAGGCCCAGGCTGATCAGCGATGAACGCTGGTTTTCATCATCGACGGCGGTATCGCCCTCGCGTTGCAGCAAGTTGAGTCGCGCACCCAACCGGTTGTCTTCGCCGAAACGCTGGCCGAGGTCGAGGTGCCCGCCGATGCGGGCGTCGCTGCTGTAATCGAGGGTGATGCTGCGCGTCGGCGTGTCGCCGGCACGTTTGGGTTGCACGTTGACGCCGCCACCGACGCCGCTGCCGCTGGGCGTCACCCCGTTGATAAAGGCGTTCGGTCCCTTGAACAACTCGACCCGTTCCAAGGCTTCGGTGGCGATGATCTGGCGCGGCAGGACGCCATACAGGCCGTTGAAGGAAATATCATCGGAGGCCAGCGACAGGCCGCGAATGATGAACACCTGGGAAAAATTGCCGAAACCGGCAGACTGTCGCACCGACGCGTCATTGAGCAGCACATCGCCGACGGTCCGGGCCTGTTGGTCGGCGATGGTTTTGGCGGTGTAGCTGGTGACGCTGAAGGGCAGGTCGTTCAATGCCTGATGACCGAGCATGCCGATCTGTGCATCGCGGGCGAGCTGTCCGCCGCCGTAGGTGTCCGGGCTGTCGTTGCCCAAGGCACTGACGTTGGTCGTGTCCAGTTCCAGCGCCGGGCTGGCGGCGTCTTCAGGCTTCAAGGTGAAGCCGTTGTCGCGGGTGCTGATCAGGACGAAGCCGCTGCCATCGAGCAAGTGCTGAAAACCCGATTGCACACTGAAGTTGCCGTGCAGGCCCGGGCTCTGGCGGTTGCCCAGTAATGCCGGGTCGAACGACAACGGCACGCCTGCCTGAACGGCAAATTGCGCCAGTACCTGACTGAGCAAGCCCGGCTCGATAACAATGTTGCGACTGGCGCTAACGATGTCTGCCGCATGGCCGTGGATCGGCAGCAGCGCCGCGCAGCCCAGGGCAATGCGCAAAAACGAATGCTTGAACATCAACGACTGACCGCGTCAGACCCTCGGTTCTACCGACAACCAGTAGCGGGTCATGCGGCTGATGTTCAGCGGCAGGGTATCGCTGAGCAGGCGCAGACTGGCGTCGGTGTCACGCAGGGAAAACGCCCCCGACACCCGCAGCGCCGCGACGTCCGGGTGGCAACGCAATACGCCCGACCGGTAGCGGCTCAGTTCGCCCAGCAGTTCATCCAGGCGCATGTTGTTGGCCAGCAGCATGCCCTTGTCCCAGGAGATTGTCGCAATGTCGAAGTGTTCCGGGGCGTCGAAACGGGTCAGTTTGAAGCGCTGGCGCTCGCCGGCATTGAGCGTCGTGCTCTGTTGCAGCAATTGTGGCGTGACAACCACTTGGCCCTCCAGAACCGACACCCGGCTTGTGGAGCCTTCAGTGCGCACGCAAAACCGCGTGCCCAGCGCGCGGGCAGTGCCCTGAGGCGTTTCGACGATGAAGGGGCGTGCCGTGGAGTCTGTTGTCGTGCTGACCAGCATCTCGCCGTTAAGCAACATGACACGTCGCTCCCGTGGGTTGAAGGCGATATCCACGGCGCTGTCGGTGTTGAGCAGCAATTGGCTGCCATCGGGCAATTGCAGGCTTTTCTGTTCACCCACGGCGGTGCGTTGATCGGCGGTCCACTGTTGCCAGGGTAGATGTTGCGAGGCGATGCCCACGGGGCCTGCCAATAGCAGCAAGCCCAGACGGGTAAGCATCTGGCGGCGACTAAGCCCTTCTTTGCGCGCCGCCCGCTGCAGAGTTTGTATCGCAAGGCTGGCCGGCACGCTGCGAAATTCGCCAAGCAACACTTCGGCCCGTTGCCAGGCTTGGGCATGCTCAAGGCTGCGGCTGCGCCACTGGACGATAGCTTGGTGATCGGCCGGTGTTGCGGTGCCGGAATGCAACTGCACCAGCCAATCGGCGGCTTCGCCGAGAATCTGCGGGTTGATCATCGACGAATTCATCAAGCGACACTCAAGCAGGCAATGAACGCCGCACGCATGTGGCGCTTGACGGTAATCAGCGAGACATTCAGCCGAGTGGCGATCTGTGCATAAGTCAGGCCTTCGATCTGCGACAGCAGGAACGTATCGCGGGTCGCGGCCGGTAGTTCCCGTAGCAACGCTTCGATGCGCCACAGGGTTTCGAGGATCAGCAGACGGGTTTCCGGCGACGGCACTTCAGCCACCGGCAGGTACGCGATGGTTTCCAGATACGCGTGCTCGATGTCCTGGCGCCGCCAGCGGTCAATCACCAGGCCCTTGGCAATGTGCGTCAGCAACGCCCGCGGTTCGCAGCCCAGCGGTTTGACCACCTGGCGCGTCAACAGGCGCAGGAACGTATCGTGGGCCAGGTCGGCCGCATCACAACGGTTACCCAGTTTGCGGTGCAGCCAACCTTGCAGCCAACCGTGATGTTCGCTGTAAAGGGTGTGGACTTGCTGGTTCAGAGGCTGATCGGCAAACGACATGGCGGGCAGATACTCGACTCGGGCATCCTGCGTGAGTGCAATTAAGAATTGATCGCATTCTAGTGGCCCGGACCGAGTGATGGCAATTCTCATTTGGAACTTTTTTCAGGGAAGATGTCGGTGGCCTCCTCGACTTCTGAGGAATTGGCTATTTGTGCAATCCGCCCATGAGACTAACGTAGTGACACACCCACTTGCCCTGGAGCACGTAATGCAACCGCGCATCGATTTCTACACCGCCAGCCCTGACGCCCTGAAAGCCATGATTGCCCTGGAAACTGCCGTTTCCAAGTTGCCGCTGGAAAAGAACCTGATCGAACTGGTCAAGCTGCGTGCCTCGCAAATCAACGGCTGCGCGTTCTGCATCGACATGCACACCGCCGACGCGATCAAGGGTGGCGAAACCCCGCGTCGCCTGTTCGCCGTAACGGCCTGGCGCGAGGCGCCGTTCTTCACTGACCGTGAACGCGCCGCGCTGCTGTGGACCGAATCCTTGACCCAACTGAGCCTGACTCACGCCCCGGACGAAGACTACGAAGTGGTCGCCGCCCAGTTCTCGCCCAAGGAAATGGTCGACCTGACCGTAGCCATCAGCACCATCAACAGCTGGAACCGTCTGGCCGTCGGCTTCCGCAAAACGCCTCAAGCCTGATTATTCAGCACGCGTGCCGAGCCTCAATGCGCATCGGCACTCGGCGCGGCCGGTGGTTGCACCTTGCGCATCAAGGGCACCATGGCCGTGGCGATGACGAAGCACACCCCGATCATCAGGAACGCGTCGCCGTAGGTTTGCGTCTGCGCTTCGCGGTAGGTCAACAGCCAGAGCTGATGCAGGCTGGCCGTCACGCCGATATCGCCGGTCTGGCCCAGGGCGGCGAAGTTGTTGCCGACCTGGGACAGCCATTGGTTGAGCGCCTCGTTGGTGCTGTTGAGGTTTTCCGCCAACCGGGTGAAATGCAGGTTGGTGCGATCGTTGAGAATGGTCGCGCACACGGCGATGCCGATGGCGCCGCCCAGGTTTCGCATCAGATTGAATAACCCTGAAGCATGCTTGAGCCGCGACGGTGCGAGGCCGCCGAGGGTCAATGTCACGGCCGGCGGCACCGCCAGTTGCTGGGCAATCCCGCGCAAGGCCTGCGGCAGCATCAATTCCTTGGCCCCCCAGTCATGGGTGATCGGGCTGAAATCCCACATCGATAACGCGAACAGGCCAAGGCCGGTCATCATGATCCAGCGCAGGTCGACGCGGTTGGCCAGAAAGGCGTACAGCGGAATCGCCATGATCTGGAACACACCGGTGGAGAAAACCGCCAGACCAATGTCCAGCGCGCCGTAACCGCGAACCCGGCCGAGAAACAGCGGCGTCAGGTAAATGGTGGCGAACAGGCCGATGCCGGTGACGAACGAGAAGAAACAGCCGAGGGCGAAGTTGCGGTCCTTCAAGGCGCGCAAATCGACGATCGGGTTGGCCACGTGCAGCGTCCGACCAATAAACGCCAGGCCCGACAAGCCACTGATCCACGCGGTGGTCAGAATTGTGCTGTCGCTGAACCAGTTCCAGCGTGGACCTTCTTCGAGGGTGTATTCCAGGCAGCCGAGGAACAGCGCCAGGAACACCATGCTTATATAGTCGGCGCCTTTGAGCAGCGACAGTTCCGGTTGATCGATCTTCACTAGCATCGGCACGGCCACCGCGACGAAAATGCCGGGGACGAGGTTGATGTAGAACAGCCAGTGCCAGGACGAAATGTCGGTGATCCAGCCACCGATCACCGGCCCGAGAGTCGGCGCCAATGAGGCCACTGCGCCGATGGTGGCGGCGGCGATCACCCGTTGCTTGCCGGTGAAGAAAACGAACGCCGTGGTGAACACCATCGGGATCATCGAGCCGCCGAGAAAGCCTTGCAACGCGCGAAAAGCGATCATGCTCTGGATGTTCCAGGCCGCGCCGCAGAGCAGGCTGGTCAAGGTGAAACCCACGGCTGAGGCGCAAAATAGCCAGCGCGTCGAAAACACTCGCGAGAGCCAGCCAGACAGTGGAATCACGATGATCTCGGCGATCAGGTAACTGGTTTGCACCCATGCGGTTTCGTCGGTACCGGCGGACAGCCCGCCGCCAATGTCACGCAGCGACGCCGAGACGATCTGGATATCCAGCAGCGCGATGAACATGCCGATGCACATGCTGGCGAAGGCGAAGACCTTGGTCGCCGTCGCCATGTTCGCGGCATTGAACGGTTGCGCCGGGGCGGCGAGGGCGCGGCTCATGGCGCGCTGGCCACGGCTGTGGTTTCAGGCTCCTTGCGCGTGTCGACTTCAGCGGTCACCGACAGACCCGGACGCAGGTGACCAAGCACGCTGTCGGCCGGGTCGAGGTGAATTCGTACCGGCACCCGCTGCACGATCTTGGTGAAATTGCCGGTGGCGTTTTCCGGTGGCAGCACGCTGAATTGCGAACCGCTGGCCGGTGCGAGGCTGTCGAGGTAACCATGGAATTCCTGGCCATAGAGTACGTCGGCGTGAATCACCACCCGTTGCCCCGGCACCATGCGCGCCAGTTGGTCTTCCTTGAAATTGGCATCGACCCACAAACCGCTGGATGGCACCACCGACAGCAGTTGCGATCCGGCCTGAGCGTAGGCGCCGACCCGCGCCCGGCGATTGCCGATCACGCCGTCCACCGGGGCTTTCAATTCGGTATAGCCAACGTTCAACTGCGCCAGATCACGCTCGGCCTTGGCTTGAATCAACGCGGCGCGGGCCTGTTGTTTCTGTGTGGCGATCACGTTCAACTGCCGTTGCGCCGCCAGCAGTTCGGCCTGGGCGCGACTGCTTTGGGCCTGGGCGGTCTTGAACGTGGCGTTCGCCCGTTGCGCACTTTCCACCGACACGGCGCTGGTGGTGACCAGGCGTTTGTAGCGCGCATCGTCATCCCGCGAACGCGCAGTTTCGGCCCCGGCGGCATCAATGCCGGCGCGGGCCTGGCCGATCACCGCCTGTTGCAGTTGCTCGGTGGCGTCGAGATTGGCGAGCAAGGCTTCTTCAGCCGCTACCGCGCCTTCGGCCTTGGCCAGGTTGGCGCGGTAATCGCGCGAATCCAGACGAATCAACACGTCGCCAGCCTTGACCTTCTGGTTGTCGGTCACCAGCACTTCGTCAATGTAACCGGCGACCTTCGACCCGATCACCGTTACGTCGCCGCCGATGTAGGCGTCGTCGGTTTCCTCGATGAAACGGCCAGTCGTCCACCAGTGCGCGGCGTATGCGCCAACCAGCACCACCGCCGCGATGCCTAATGTCGACAGGAGCAGGCGTTTGAGCATTGGAGGTTTGGTGGTGGTCAGCGGGGCAGCCAGGTCAGGTTCAACGGTGGGCATGCTGGTCATGAAAGGGTACCTGTGAAATCGGCCTGTTATTACGGACGTAATATGACGTAGGTAATATATTGTTGCAATTGGTTTGTGCTGCCGGTCGTCAGGTCTTATTTCAGCCAGTCACCGGGAGTGATGCCAGTCATGTCCTTGAAGAACGCGATGAAGGCACTGTCGCTGGAAAATCCCAACTCGAAAGCACTGAAACCGATGTTTCGTCCGGTCGTGAGCAATTCAATGGCGCGCATCAGGCGCCATTGTTGGCGCCATTGCTGATAACTCATGCCGGTTTCACGTTGGAAGATTCGGCCGATGGTGCGGCCGCTGGCACCTATCTGCTCTTGCAGTGACTGAAGTTTCGGCGGCAGCTTTTCGATGGTCGCGAGAAGTGGTGCCAGGCGTTTGTCCGACGGCAGCGGGAGCAGCATGGGTTGTCGGGCCGCGTCACGAATTTCGCTCAGGCACAGCCCCAACAAATGCACGTACTTTCCCTGCTGCCAAGCTGTGTCGAAATCTGCGTGGGCGATCGACTCCAGCACCGCCCTCAGCAACGGATTGACTTCAATCACGCAGACCCGCTGCGGCAGGTCTGCGCACAACGCGGGGCTCAGGTAAATGGAACGGTAATCGACGCTCTGTTGCATCACGGCGCGATGGGCCACACCGCAAGGAATCCAGGCCGCGCGCGAGGGTGGCAGCAGGCACAATTGCTCGGCCAGGGTGATGCGCGTACAGCCCTGACGGGTAAACAGCAATTGCCCGCGTTGATGTTGATGCATGCCCGAATCGTGATCGCCGAGGGCGGCGGCGATGCCGACAACCGGTGCATTGAAGCTGTCAGGATCAAAAGACGCGTGGGCGTCGAGCCAAGCCATGGTTTGTCCGATTTCAGAGATAAGTCGGCAGGATCCTGATACTACGACAGTTACGACTTCTTAAGCTGCACGGCAGTTTCTTTCGAGAGTGAAGTCGTGATGAATGATAAAAAAATCGTCGTATTGGCGGTCGCGTTGTTGATGTTTCCACAGTTGGCGCAATCCATTTACAGCCCGGCGCTGGTAGACATTGGCCGAGTCTTCGGCGTTGGGCCGCAGGCATTGGCGCAATTGCTTTCTGTGTACTTCCTGGCGTTCGCGTTCGGCGTGGTGGTATGGGGCCGGATGTGCGACCTGATCGGGCGTCGTCCAACGATGCTTGCGGGGTTGGCCCTGTACGCTGCAGCTTCGTTGATGGCGCTCAGCGCAAGCACGTTCAATGCCCTGTTAGCCGGCCAGGGCGTGGCCGCGTTCGGCGCTGCGGTAGGCTCGGTCGTTACGCAAACCGTGTTGCGCGACCGCTTCAAGGGGGCGGCACTCGCTCAGGTGTTTTCGGTCATGGGCATCGCGCTGGCCGCCAGCCCGGCCATTGGCTTGTTCACCGGAGCAAGCCTGGTGCATGGCTTCGGATATCCAGGCGTGCCGGGAGGGCTTTTGCTGCTATCCATTGGACTGTGGTTCTGGTGCCTGCGGGTTTTACCGGAAACCCGACCACAGCATGTGGCGTCGCCCGCGCTGTTCGAGACGTTGTGGCAAATGCTGCGAGACCGCGACATATGGCGTTCGACGTTATTGGTAGCGGTCTTCAACATTGGCTTGTTCAGCTACTACAGCCTGGCTCCGTTCATGTTTGAGCGGCTGGGGCTGAGTGCGAAAATGTTCGGGTACAGTGGCGTCGTTCTCGCCCTGGGATCCGGTCTGGGAGCCGGGCTCAATAAACGGCTGCTGCAGCGCGGGTTGAGTAGTGCGCAACTCATACAGGTGGCGGGATCACTGACATTGGTTGGCGCCAGTTTTGTCTGGCTGATGGAAGACACTGCGCTGTTCGTGCTGGCGATGGTGTTGGTGGTGCTGGCCTTCGGCATGGCAATCCCGAACATCCTCGGTTCGGCGCTGGTCAACTATGGTGATCGATTGGGTACGGCCGGCGCGCTGTTCGGTTTGCTGTATTACCTGTTGATCGGTGTCGGATTGATGCTGGCTGCCTGGGGGCAGACACTGGGTGGGACGTTGATGGTCTGTGCGGTGGTGGCCTGGTTGCTGGCGTGCATCAAGCCACCGAAGGACCAGGCGTGATCAACCCATCAGTGAAACGGTCGCCTGACAAACTGCTCGTTGCCCTGTCAGGCGACAGACTTCAAATGATCATTGGCTGGCCAGACTGGCGCCGGCTACCGCCAATCCATCTTTCCCGTCGCGACTGCTGACCCCAACCAACCACGCCTCCAACACCGCAGGATTAGCCTTCAACCACGCCTTCGCCGCCGCCCGTGGCTTCTGGTTCTGGTTCAGCACCGCGTCCATCAACTGGTTCTCCATCACCAGGCTGAATTCCATGTTCTGCAGCAATTTGCCGAGTTTGCTGCATTCCTTGAGGTAGTCCTTGCGTACGTTGGTGTAGACCGTGGCCTGGCCGAAGTTGGGGCCGAAGTATTCGTCGCCGCCGCTGAGGTACTTCATCTTGTTGCGGGTGTTCATCGGGTGCGGTTCCCAGCCGAGGAACACCATCCATTCGTTCTTGCGCGTGGCGCGTTTGAGTTGCGAGAGCATCGCCGCTTCGCTGGATTCAACGACCTTGAAGTCCTTCAGGCCGAAGGCGTTCTTGTCGATCATGCTCTGGATCAGCCGATTGCCGTCGTTGCCCGGTTCAATGCCGTAGAGCTGGCCGTTGAGCTTGTCCTTGAATTTGGCGATGTCGGCAAAATCATGCAACCCGGCGTCGTACACATAGTCGGGCACCGCCAGGGTGTATTTGGCGCCGTGCAGGTTGGCGCGCACGGTTTCCACGGTGCCGGCGTCGCGGTAAGGCTTGATGTCGTTTTCGGTGGTGGGCATCCAGTTGCCGAGGAACACGTCCAGCTCCTTGCCCGAGGACAGGGCGCGGTAGGTCACGGGGATCGACAACAACGTGGTCTTGGTTTTGTAGCCCAGTGATTCCAGCACTTCGCTGGCGACGGCCGTGGTGACGGTGATGTCGGTCCAGCCGACATCGGAGAAACGCACCGTGGCGCAGGATTCCGGTTCCGCTGCCTGGGCGAGCAGCGGCAGACTCAGAGATGTAAGCAAGAGCAAGGCTTTCATGGATCAACTCCTCGAAGGTAAACGTCGGCAGCGGTTTGGGGTGTTCGGTTTTCTTGTTGTTGTGGGTGTGGCGAAACTTGCCTGTGGCGAGGGAGCTTGCTCCCGCTCGGCTGCGCAGCAGTCGTCAGTCTCAGGCTTGATCCATACCAAACCAGTTCAGCGCCGCCGGTTCGGTGTTGAGGTAGATGTGCTTGAGCTCAGTGAACTCTCCAGCCAAGTTGATCCGTGGCCGTCACTATGGCGGGGTCCGCAACGCGGCTCTTGATCAAACGCGGCATAACCACGCCGTTTTCCCTCGGTTGGGAAGTCGCGCAATAGCGGCAGTCAATGTCGTTTCGCGTCAGGTGCGCGCAAGGCGTCTCTCTACACTGCCAGGCAACCGATCAACATCTGTGGAGCACGGGATGAATCAACCTGTCGAGCAACTGAGAGTCCGCCTGGCCTGTGCGTTTCGCTGGGCCGCGCGGCTGAACCTGCACGAGTCCATCGCCAATCACTTCAGCGTGGCGGTGTCGGGGGATGGCCGGGAGTTTCTGATCAATCCGTACGGCAAGCATTTCTCGCGGATCAAGGCCAGCGACTTGCTGTTGGTCAACGCCGATGAGCCCGCAAGCCTCGACCGCCCTGACGCGCCGGACATCACCGCGTGGGCCTTGCACAGTGCCTTGCACCGCAACCAGCCTCACGCCCGCTGCATCCTGCACACCCATTCGAAATACGCGACAGCGCTGGCGGGTCTGGCGGATTCGCGGCTGCCACCGATCGAGCAGAACTGCATGCGCTTTTTCGAACGCGTGGTCATCGACGACGGCTTTGACGGCATGGGCCTGGGTGATGAGGCTGAGCGGGTCAGCCGCCTGCTCGGGGACAAGCCAATTTTGTTGATGGGCAACCATGGTTTGCTGGTGGCGGCGCCGAGCATCGCCCAGGCGTTCGATGATCTGTACTACTTCGAACGCGCTTGCGAGACCTACATCACCGCGCTTTCAACCGGTCGTGAGTTGCGCATCGCCAGTGATGAAATCGCGCGCAAGACCTGCCGGCAATGGCTCGATTATCCGGGCTTTGCCGACAAGCATTTCAACGCGCTGATGGAAATTCTCGACGAGGAAGAACCGGGCTATCGCCTGTGAATTCAGTCCGCCTCGACCGGCCGCTGCTCCTTGCGCAGCGGCTGGCGCATCACCGGGGCGGTCCAGATTTGGCTGCGGTCTTCGCTGGGCGGGCAGCCGAAGCGGGCGCGGTAGGTGCGCGAGAAATGCTCCAGTGAACCGAACCCGGAACAGGCCGCCACTTGCGCCACGCTCAGGCGCGTCTGTTGCAGCAAACTGTGGGCCTTGGCCAGCCGCAGAGTGATGTAGTACTTGAGCGGCGACAGGCCGGTCTGATGCTTGAACTGCCGCTCCAGTTGCCGCCGCGACAATCCGACCTTGTCGGCAATCGCTTCGCAGTCGAGAGGTTCCTCCAGCGCCTGTTCCATCAACTGCACGGCCCGGCGAATCTTGCTGCCGTACAGCCCGGTGTTGGTCAGGCCGCCGTCGAGTTGATTGTCGGCCGGCGCGCGCACCTGACCCATCAACAGATGCATGCCGATTTCCCGCGCCAGTTCGCTGTCGACGCTCTGGCCGATCCAGCCAAGCAGCATGTCCAGTGTCGTTGTCGCGCCGGCGCAAGTCATGCGCTGACGCTCCAGCGTATAGAGCTGCGGCTTGGCGTGGACCCGTGGATAACTTTCCTGAAAGCCCTGCAGATTATCCCAGTGCACAGCGGCTTCGTAGCCGTCGAGTACGCCAGCGGCGGCGAGCAGTTCGGTGCCGGTTTCCACGCCCATCAACACCGCGCCGAACAGCGCCTGCTTGCGCAGCCAGCTCTTGAGCGCGAGATTGCGGCTGTGTTTGTGCACATCGAAACTGGCGATCACCAGGCACACATCAAAACCCTGGTCGGCCTTCAAACCGTCATTGGCGACGGTGACCAAACCGTTGCTGGCCTGCACCGGTTCGCCGTCCAGCGACAGCAGCGACCACTGGAACAACTGGCGCTGGGTCAGCCAATTGGCGATGGCCAAGGGTTCCAGCACGGCCGCCAGACCGAAGTTGGAAAACGACGGCAACAGCAACACCGCAACCCGCAACGGCGCGACATCGCCGCGCCGCCAGGTGAAGGTGGATTGCGAAGGCATTGCGCTGTCAGGTGCGTGGTTGCTCATGCGTCGCCTCTATCGTTGCTGCGTCTGCCATTGCGGGTGAATCCAGACCGGCGCTTCAAATCCCGCCAGCGGTGGCAGGCCGCGAATCATGTCGCTGGCCTTTTCCGCGATCATCACCGTCGGCGCATTGGTGTTGCCGCTGACAATCACCGGCATGATCGACGCGTCCACCACGCGCAAACCGTCCAGGCCATGCACGCGCAGTTGCGGGTCGACCACCGCTTCCGGGTCGCTCGCCGGGCCCATCTTGCACGTACCGCTGGCATGGTAGCCGGTTTCCGTGACTTGCCTGGTCCACGCATCCAGCGCTTCATCGCTTTTTACGTGCCGGCCGGGCACCAGCTCTTCACCCTTGAATGCGGCCATGGCCGGTTGCTCGATGATCTCGCGCACCAGTCGCGCACCGGCACGCATGTCGGCTCGATCCTGCGCGGTTTTCAGGTAATTGAACAGGATGCGCGGCGGCTGTCGAGGGTCGGCGCTGTTGAGCGTCACGCTGCCCAGGCTGGTGGGGCGCATCAGGTCGATGTGGATCTGGAAGGCGTGATCCGGCACCAGATCGACACTGCCGGGTTTCACCGCCAGCGGCATGAAGGTCAGTTGCAGATCGGGATGCTCGACCCCGGCCCGCGAGCGAATGAACGCCCCGGCCTCGAAATGATTGCTCGCCGCCAAACCGTCGTGGGTGGCGAACCAGCGGGCGCCGATCCACCATTTGCCCGGTGCGGTGGTCCACGGATACAGCGACACCGGCTTTTTGCACAGGTACTGCACGACCGTGTCCGGGTGATCGTTGAGCCGCCGACCGACGCCGGGCAGATTGTGTTTGACGCTGATCCCCAGGTCGCGCAGTTCCGCCGCCGGACCGATCCCCGAGAGCAGCAGCAACTGCGGCGAGTTGATCGCGCCGGCAGTCAGCAGCACTTCACGTCGGGCAAACGCTTGATGCGTCTCACCGCTTTGTTCGTACTCGATGCCGACCGCGCGCGAACCCTCAAACAGGATGCGCAACGCCAGGGCATCAGTGACCACGCGCACGTTGCCTCGGCCCAGCGCTTCGCGCAGATAACCGCGTGATGTGCTCCAGCGACGACCGTTACGGGTGGTGCGGTCCACCGGTCCGAAGGCTTCCTGGCGATAGCCATTGAGGTCGCTGCTCAAGCCATATCCGGCCTCGGCACCGGCTGCCAGAAACGCCGCGCACAACGGCGTTTGCGTATCGCCGGGCGTGACATGCAGATGTCCGGTCGCGCCGCGATAATCGTCCGCGCCATCGGCGTGGGTTTGCGCACGTTTGAAGTACGGCAACACGTCCTGATAGCGCCAGCCTTCGCAGCCTTGTTCGGCCCAGCCGTCGTAATCGCGGGCATGGCCACGGATGTAGACCATGCCGTTGATCGACGACGAGCCGCCCAGCGTGCGACCTCGCGGCGTGCCGATCCGGCGCCCGTCCAGAAACGGTTCCGGCTCGGAACTGTAGCTCCAGTTGTAGCGCGTGCCGCCCACCACCAGGCCCACGGCGGACGGCATGTCGATGGTCCAGCTCTGGTCCGCCGGCCCCGCCTCCAGCAGCAGAATCCGCACGGCAGGGTCTTCGCTCAAGCGATTGGCCAACACACAGCCTGCGGACCCGGCGCCCACAATCAGGTAATCAAACGCATGGTTGGCCATGGTTCGGGGTGCTCCATCAATAGAAAGTCATGACACACCCTCTGTAGGAGCAAAGCTTGCTCGCGATGGCGGTGTGTCAGGTGACATAGATGTCGGGTATTACTCCGTCATCGCGAGCAAGCTTTGCTCCTACAGGATCAGGCTAATGAGGACCTATGAATCCCGTTAAACACCAACCGATGGAAGTGATGCACCAAATGCTCGCTTTCATTGCTGCGCTGGGCGTCGATCATGTAGCGGCCCTGGTTGTAGCCCATTGAGTGCAGGCCTTTTTGCACCGAGATGTTCAGCGCGATGTCTTCCGGCCCGAGGTCGTCGTTCATCCACTTCATGCACGACTGGCTGACCGCTGCCGTTTCGGCGTTGTTGGAGTAGTAACCAAAGCGCAGCAGCGAGCGCTCGGCGTCCAGCGGAATCATGATGAACGAGCCGAGGAACTCCGAGAACGGGAAGGTGTAGAAGGTGTTGTTCGGCCACATGCCGATGTTGAAAAAGCATTCGTCGGGGTTGAGGTCTTTGCGCAACGGCACGCCGTAGGCTTCGGTCACCGAGAGATTGGCCGGGGCAATGTAGGTCCACCAGTTGTCGCGTTTGGTCAACTGATAGCCCTTGAAGTCGATGAGCTTGGCCAGGTCGATATGGCACGGGCCCGACAACTTGAAGTGATAGCCCTCGATGGAGTTGTCCATGATCACCTTCCAGTTGGCCGGCACGATCACGTCCTGTTCCTCGATCAGGCGCATGTTGGCCAGGTCCGGGAACACCCGATTCATTTCCTCGTCGGCGCCGGGGAACAAGTCGCGTAGCGACGGCGCGTTCGGGTCGAGGTTGAAATAGATGAAACCGCCCAGTTCCTCGGTGCGAACCTGCGGAATGTTGAACTGCTGCAACTCGAAGTTTTTCATCTTCTCGCAACGCGGCGCGCTGCGCAGGCTGCCGTCCATTTCGTAGCACCACGAATGATAGGCGCAACGCACCACGCCACCGGTGGTGCCGCGACGTTCTTCGAGCAGACGATTGCCGCGATGCTGGCAAACGTTGTGGAACGCATGGATCTGCCCCTGACGATTCTTCGCCACCACCACGCTTTGGTCGAACAGATCCGTCACCACGTACTGCCCCGGCTCGGCGAACTCGCTGACGTGCCCGGCCACATGCCAGGCGTGCATGAAAATATTGTCGCGCTCAGACTTGAACAGAGTCTCGTCGTAGAAATAACGCGAGGGCAGGGTGAACGCCTCTTCCGGGTCCTGATGATCCCAGCCGTCGATCGAACTTTGGGTTTTGAGGTTCTGGATATTGTGCATCGGGATGATCTCCTCGGTGACTGGCGCCGCACGGTACGGCTTCGTTCTGGGACCTAATCTAGGGCGCGAGGAGGGAGGCAGATTGATGGAAAGCGACCAGTTGGCGGGTAAAAATATCAAGGACAAAGTCAAAAGATCGCAGCCTGCGGCAGCTCCTACAGATACGCGGACGCTGCAAATTTCAGGTCTGCATCGGCCAATGTAGGAGCTGCCGGAGGCTGCGATCTTTTGATTTTGATATGAGTCTATTTGACAGCAATGTAGTCGTATTAACTAATTTTTCATGTAGTCCTTATGACTTGTATATGTTTCAAGCTACTGAAAATAAACGATTTAAAAATTGGCACGCTTCGTGATGTATGCAAAGCATCGTAACCGAAGCAGGAAATCGCCATGCCCCGTTCAATCCCCCTCAGCTTTACCCTCTGCCTGTTGCTTTCCCCCCTGTGCATGGCCGATCAAGTGGTCCGTGAGGTTCCCGACACCACCGCCGGCAAAGGCTTCGGTGCACTCACCGGGTTGATGGTGGGCGCGGTGGGCGGGCCGGTCGGTGCGTTGGTCGGTGCTGGCGCCGGATTCTTTGCCGGTAGTTCGGTGCAGGAAGCGGCCGGCCTCACCGAAACCGCGTACGAAGTCAAAGACACTCAAGGAGAAATCAGCACTGTGCGCTCGCCCAACGCGCGCTTCGAGCCAGGCCAGCAAGTAACGCGTAAAGGCGCGCGCCTGGAGCCTCAGGACAGCTGAGCCCTCCGTCGATTCAAAGCAAACCACGAACTCCTTTTTAGGATCCGGTCATGGGTCGGGTCCTCTTTTTTCTCAGCGCCATCGTCAGTCCGTTGAACGGTACTGATCGATTTATAACGAATCACGTGCACAAAGAACTGTATTGAAAGTTTCCCGTTTTGGCGGGCAGACGAGCCGCAACTCGTCTGCCCGTCTTTTTTATGGGGACAGCAGCAGTGTCGACGGATACAGGCAGTGGCGGATATCCATGACAATTTCCGGCGGCCTTGCGCCATGGGCCGGGGTCAGGACATGCAGAAGCAACACGATCACCGCCATCGGACTCATCAGGTGGCCCATCGCATGTTCAGTCGTTCGCGTTGCCACAATCGGTGCCCGCCACCAAATACTTCAGGCTTTTCACATTGCCGTGGGAGTCCTGGTAAATCATGGTCACCGGCGATGGATGGCATTTGTCTTGCGGTTCCGAGATGGAAATGACCTGGGCAACGTCCAGATGCATGCCGTAGTGGTATTGCTCGGTGGCGGAAGGGGTTTGCGCGAGCGCCGAACCGGAGCACACCAGCGCCAATAACATCAGTAGCTTTTTCATGACGATCACCTTTTTTCAGGTAATAGCCTCCTGGGCAGCGGCTTTCGGCGCCGACGCGCAAAGGGGCGGATTATCAAACGGTCGTGGGCGGTTGAGCCCTGTAGTGATGGGGGCTTACAGGCCGATCAGGTCGCGGTGCACCTCCAGCGCATTACGCTCGACCCAGTTGTGCTGCAGCAGGCCATCGGCGCGCACTTGCCACACGGCCGTGCCGAGCATTTCGAACGGCGTGCCGCAGGAGCGTCCACCGATGAAACCGCGGTTTTTACCGCAGAGTTTCCAGCGTGACGCCACGCGCGTGCCGTCGGCGTTCTGAAAGGTTTCGATGGCGTCGAACTGGAAGTCGTCGATTTTCGACAGGAAGACACCGATCCATTCGATGAACTGCTCACGACCGGTGATTTCAACGCCACCGGAGGTAATGACGAAGTCTTCGGCGACGAACCTGGCGGCGGCTAGTGGATCGCGTGCCTGCCAGACCTCGCGCCAGAAGCTTTCGACGATCTCTACGGCTGTATTGGATGACATGGTGTTGCACCTCTTGGACAAGGACATAGTTGCCCGGCTGTTTGAAACCGGGCCTTGGACCAAAGTATTCGGTCTTTGCCATCTAGAAGTCGAACGCATATTATTTATGGCATCCAGTTGATTGGCGAATACATCATGCAATCCAGCGACCTTGAAATCGATTTGCTGCGCGCGTTTATCGCGGTGGCGGAGACCGGCAGTTTCACGGCAGCGGCCGAGGTGGTGGCGCGTTCTCAATCGGCGGTGAGCCAGAAAATCATCCGTCTGGAAGAGATCCTCGGCATGCGCGTGTTCGAGCGCACCAGTCGTACCCTGACGTTGACGGCGGAGGGTGAGCGACTGTTGGTCGGGGCGCGGAAAATGATGCTGCACTTCGACAGCTTCATGCGTGAGATGCGCGCGCCGGTGACGGTCAACACCTTGCGTCTGGGCATCTCCGAGAATCTGGTGCCCACGCAGTTGCCACGGTTGTTGTCGCGTTTCAGCAAGTTGTATCCCGACCTGGAACTGGAGCTGACCACCGGGCTGAGCAATGACCTGCTGGCCGACCATGAAGCGGGGCGGCTGGACGTGGTGATTTCCAAGCGCAAGATGGGCGCCGCTCAACGCGGCCGGATCATCTGGCGCGAGCCGTTGGTGTGGATTGCTGCGAAGGACTACGAAATCGAAGCGGCGCGACCGTTGCGCCTGGTGATGATGCGACCGCCCTGCGCGTATCGCGCGATCATGGTCGAGGCGCTGGCTTCGGTGCAGCGGGAATGGTCGTCGGCGTGTCTGGCGAGCAATCTCGGTGGGGTTCAGGCCGCCGTGGCTGCCGGGCTCGGAATTACCGCCCTGGGCACGTCGTTTTTGCAGGAAGGCATGCGGATTATCGAACCGTCGGAAAAGCTGCCGACGCTACCGTCCACGGAAGTCGCGGTGATCGGCGACGAGCCCCGCACCCAACATCTGCTGCAACCTCTGGTCGCGTTGCTGACCGAAGGTCTGATGTCGGGTACGAGCCTCACCCGCACGTTGTAGGAGCTGCCGCAGGCTGCGATCTTTTGACTTTGATTGTAAAAAAACAAAATCAAAAGATCGCAGCCTGCGGCAGCTCCTACAGGGTAAAAACGGAGTTGTTAAGTCCGTTCAAAAATCGCCGCAATCCCCTGACCACCACCAATGCACATGGTCACCAGCGCGTAACGGCCGCCGGTGCGATGCAGTTCGTGGATGGCTTTGGTGGCGATGATCGCGCCGGTGGCGCCGACCGGGTGACCGAGGGCGATGCCCGAGCCGTTCGGGTTGACCTTGGCCGGGTCGAGGTCCAGTTCCTGGCTGACTGCACAGGCCTGGGCGGCGAAGGCGATGTTGGCTTCGATCACGTCCAGGTCGGCGACGGTCAGGCCGGCACGCTTGAGCGCCAGGCGCGTAGCAGGGATCGGACCCAGGCCCATCAGTTCCGGCTCGACGCCAGCGTGGGCGTAGCTGACCAGACGGGCGAGTGGTTTCAGGTTGTTGATCTGGACCGCGGTGCCGGTGGCCATGACCAGCGCGGCGGCACCGTCGTTCAGCCCGGAAGCGTTGCCGGCGGTGACCGAACCGTCCTTCTTGAACGCAGGCTTCATGCCGGCCAGTTGTTCCAGGGAAGTGGCGCGCGGGTGCTCGTCGACGCTGAACAGTTTGGTGCCCTTGCGGTCCTGGATTTCCACGGTCGCGATCTGCTCGCTGAAGTAGCCGTTGGCGATCGCATGGGCCGCGCGTTTCTGATCTTCAAAGGCCAGGGCGTCCTGCATTTCGCGAGTGATGCCGTTGCGCGCAGCGACGTTCTCGGCAGTGATGCCCATGTGGATGCTCTGGAACGGGTCATGCAAGATGCCGAGCATGTAGTCGACGGCTTGCACGTTGCCCATGCGCGAACCCCAACGGGCCGATGGCAGCAGGTACGGGCCACGGCTCATGGATTCGGCACCGGCACCGACGACGATGTCGGCATCGCCGAGCAGCAGGCTCTGCGCGGCGTTGATGATCGCTTGCAGGCCCGAACCGCACAGGCGGTTGACGTTGTAGGCCGGGGTTTCTTTCGGGATGCCGGCGTTCATCGCGGCGACGCGGGAGATGTAGGCGTCACGGGTTTCGGTCGGGATCACGTTGCCCATCACCAGATGACCGACCAGCGCCGGGTCTACGGCGGCGCGTTGCAGCGCGGCTTTCACGGCTGTGGTCGCCAGATCGGCCAGTGGCACGTCCTTGAGCGAGCCGCCGAACGTGCCGATGGCGGTACGGGCGGCGCTGACGACGTAGATTTCTGGAGTGTTCATGGCTGGTTTCCTTTCGGTGGATTCTTATCTGTACTGCGATTGAGCAGGGCGTTCAAGGCTGTTTTCGCCTCATCGCTATTGAGGCGCTGAATGAACAGCGTGTTTTCTTCGCGCAGGGTGGCTTGCAGTTCTTCCATGCCGGGCTGCTTCATCAGGTGGCGTGATTGGCGCAAGGCTTGCTGAGGCATTGCCAACAAGCGTTGGGCGATTTTCCTTGCCGCAGCGAGGCATTGCTCGCCGTCATCGAAGGCTTCATTGGCCAAACCCCATTCAACCGCTTGAGCACCGTCGAGGCCGTCACCCAACAGCAAAAGGCGTCTGGCCCGGGCCTGGCCGAGCAGGCGCGGCAACAGCAGGCTGGCGCCAAATTCCGGGCACAGGCCGAGGTTGACGAACGGCGTGCGCAGCTTGGCGTTGCGGGTCACCAGCACCTGATCGCAGTGCAACAACAGGGTGGTGCCGATGCCAATGGCTGCCCCGCACACCGCTGCGATCAGCGGCTTTTGCAGATGCGTCACAGCGCGCATAAAGCGAAATGCCGGGCTGTCCAGGTGGGTCGGCGGCTCTTTCAAGAAGTCCACCAGGTCGTTGCCGCTGGTGAAGCAGTTCGGGCCACCGGTCACGATGATCACCCGGACTTCATCGTTTTCGTCAGCGGCAAACAACAGGTCGGCCAGCCGCATGTACATGGCGTTGGTCAGCGCGTTGAGCTTGTCCGGGCGGTCGATGGTCAGCGTCAGCACGCCATCGTTCAGTTCTTGTTTGATCAGGTCGGTCATGGGAGGCGCCTGCGGGTTCGGTTTGGCGGCCACTTTAAGCGTCAGGCAAACCCCGCAGCTATGACAAAACGGGTCAACCGGGCTGATGCTTTTTGCCATGTACGCGGTAGACACACCCATTCGGGGTATGGTGCCACTGGTTGAATCGCCCAATAGTAGGTGCATCCGCTCATCCAGAGCCGAACTCGCTTGATAAGGTGCATTTGCTATGGGCAAGACACTGCTTAAGGTGATTTCCAGTCTGTTTGTTGTACCGCTGACCCTGAATGCTTACGCCGCCGAGGTAAACGACAGCAACACGCTACGGCTCTATAACTGGGCGGATTACATCGGCGAAAAGACCCTGGCCGATTTCGAAAAGGCCAGCGGCATCAAGGTCATCTACGACACGTTCGAT
Organism: Pseudomonas sp. NFX98; assembly: GCF_047784845.1. NCBI lineage: Bacteria > Pseudomonadati > Pseudomonadota > Gammaproteobacteria > Pseudomonadales > Pseudomonadaceae > Pseudomonas > Pseudomonas sp. NFX98. Next base: position 102,192 of record NZ_JBLNNF010000015.1, read on the forward strand.
GCCTACGAAACGGTGCAGGCCAAGTTGCTCACCGGTCATTCCGGTTATGACCTGATCGTGCTGAACGCGTCCCTCGCACCACCGCTGATCCAGGCCAAGGTGTTCCAGCCGCTGGACAAGAAACTGCTGCCGAGCTGGCCCAACCTTGACCCGAAAATCTTGCAGGACCTGCAAGGCTTCGATCCGGGCACCACCTACTCGGCGCCCTACACCTGGGGCAGCAACGGCATCACCTATAACGTCGACAAGATCAAGGAGCGCATGCCGGACGCGCCGATCGGTTCGCTGGCGATGATTTTCGATCCGAAGATCGTCGCCAAGTTTGCCGACTGTGGCGTGACCCTGCTCGATGCACCCACCGAAGTCATTCCCATGGCTTTGACGTACCTGGGGCGCGACCCGCGAAGCGCTGCGCCGGAAGACCTGAAAGCCGCCCAGGCGTTGCTGTTGTCGGTGCGGCCGTACATCCGCAAGTTCGACTCGGTCAATTACCTGACCAGCCTGCCCAATGGCGATGTGTGCATGGCCATGACCTGGTCCGGCGATTACGCGACCGCCATGGCCCGCGCCGCAGAAGCCAAGAAAGAGATCAACCTGGCCTACTTCATTCCCAAGGAAGGCTCGCTGATCTGGTTCGACAACATGTACATCCCGGCCGACGCCCCGCACGTGGCCAACGCCCACAAATTTCTCGAGTACCTGATGCAACCGCAGGTGATGGCCGATGTGAGCGATTACATCAACTACGCCAACAGCAACGCCGCCGCCACTCCGTTGCTCAATGCCGCGGTGCGCGACAACCCGGCGATTTACCCCGATGCACAAACCCGTGAGCGGCTGTTTCCGCAGAAGACCCAGAACGCCAAGGACATGCGGGCCATGACCCGGGTCTGGAGCACGGTGAAAAGCGGGATCTGATTTGTTCGAACGTTAGTCAATTCGGTTAGAGGTTTATTTATGGCGACGCCAACACGCACCGTTTTTTCCCCAGCGGACGAGTCCCGGCTGGTCAAGGCCGACAAGGCCCACCATATGCACGGCTATCACGTGTTCGACGAACACGCCGAACAAGGTTCGCTGAACATCGTTGCCGGCGACGGCGCCTACATCTACGACACCCAGGGCAACCGTTTCCTCGATGCCGTGGGCGGCATGTGGTGCACCAATATTGGCCTGGGCCGTGAGGAAATGGCCGAGGCCATCGCCGATCAAGTGCGGCAACTGGCGTATTCGAATCCGTTTTCCGACATGTCGAACAACGTGGCGATCCAGCTCTGCGAGAAGCTCGCCAGCCTGGCGCCCGGCGACCTCGACCACGTGTTCCTGACCACCGGTGGCTCCACCGCCGTGGACACCGCGTACCGGCTGATCCAGTACTACCAGAACTGCCGTGGCAAACCGGAAAAGAAACACGTCATCGCCCGCTTTAACGCGTATCACGGCTCCACCACGCTGACCATGTCGATCGGCAATAAGGCTGCCGACCGGGTGCCGGAGTTCGATTACGCCAATCCATTGATCCACCACGTTTCCAATCCCAACCCGTACCGCGCACCGGACGGCATGGACGAGGCGCAGTTCCTTGAATTTCTGGTCAAGGAATTCGAAGACAAGATTCAGTCGATTGGCGCGGACAAGGTCGCCGGTTTCTTTGCCGAACCGGTGATGGGCTCGGGCGGGGTGATCATTCCGCCGAAGGGTTATCTCAAGCGCATGTGGGAAGTCTGCCAGCGCCACGACATCCTCTTTGTTGCTGACGAAGTGGTGACTTCGTTCGGACGGTTGGGCAAGTTCTTCGCTTCCCTCGACGTGTTCGACGTGCAACCCGACATCATCACCACCGCCAAGGGCCTGACCTCGGCGTATCTGCCGCTGGGTGCGTGCATCTTTTCCGACCGCATCTGGAAAGTCATCGCCGAACCGGGCAAGGGCCGCTGCTTCACCCACGGTTTCACCTACAGCGGGCATCCGGTGTGCTGCACGGCGGCGCTGAAGAACATCGAAATCATCGAGCGGGAAAACCTGTTGGCCCATGTCGACGATGTCGGTGGCTATCTGGAACAACGCTTGGCCACACTGCGGGATTTGCCGCTGGTGGGCGATGTGCGCTGTCTGAAACTGATGGCCTGCGTGGAGTTCGTCGCCGACAAACGCACCAAGGCGCTGTTCGCCGACGAGATCAATATCGGCGAAAAAATCCACTCGCGCGCGCAGGCCCGAGGCTTGCTGGTGCGGCCGATCATGCACCTCAACGTCATGTCGCCGCCGCTGATTCTCACCTATGAACAGGTGGATGAAATCGTCGAGATCCTGCGGGTGTGCATTCTGGAAGTGGCGGCCGAGCTTGAGGCGAGCGGACAGTACGCGGGCCAATGATTTCGTCAGTGCGGCTGTTACCAAGGGCTTGCTCAGCCGCTAGACTGCGGGGCATGAGCAAACCAAACGACGATACGCTGATCGCGATGCCCTTCGGGGCATTGCACAAATGGCATGGGGGAATGCGCGAGGCATTCGCCCACATTGATGAGCCTGACGCCCTGCAACACCTGGCGTCAGCGTTGGCGCAACTGGTGTCCGTCGAGTCAATAATGATCAGCCTGGAGCGCAAAGACCGCGCACCACAGTTGCTGCATCAGCGCGGCATCGCGCAGGAGTTTCAGGTCTCGATTCTTGAGCGCTATTTTGCCGGGGGGTATTTGCTCGACCCGTTCTGCCTGGCGGTGGAGCAAGGGTTGGCGCAGGGGTTCTATCACCTGGAGGAGATCGCGCCGGACAACTTCTTCGACAGCGACTACTACAAGACCTATTACCTGAAGGCGAACTGTTCGGAAGACAGTTACTACATCGTCGATACCGGCAATGACACGAAAATTTCCGTCAGCCTGTTTCAAGGTTTCGGCGGTGAATGCCTGGGTGTCGAACAGTTGAATCTGCTGCGCGCCGTCGAACCGCTGGTGCGCGAGTTCATCAGCGAATTCAGTCAGCGTGGCCTGCAACGCAGTAGCGAGATCGCGGGCAATAACGATCAAGGCCTGCGCGATGACCTCAAGCAACGGGTGCAATCGGCCTTCGAGCAGTTCGGTTGCAACGTGCTCACCGAACGCGAGCGGGAAGTGGCGCACATGGTGCTCAGGGGCCACTCGGTGAAATCCACGGCGAGCCAGATGAACATCTCACCGGAAACCGTGCGCATGCACCGCAAGAACCTGTACCTGAAACTGGAAGTGGGTTCGCAGTCGGAATTGTTTGCGTTGTTTATTGAGTGGTTGCGCAGGCATTAACAAGCAAAAGATCGCAGCCTGCGGCAGCTCCTACACCGATCCGGTACAACCGCCATTTCGCGAATGTACCCAATCCCTGTAGGAGCTGCCGCAGGCTGCGATCTTTTGACTTTAAGGATTACTCCTCGCGTTTTACGACCAAAGTCAAAATGTCATAGCTCGCCACCAGTTCACCCAACTGGTTGGTCACTTCCACATCCCACGCCACCACCCCTTGCGGGATGCCCTGCGGGCTCTTCTTGCCCTGGTCGATCTTGCGTTTGCAGGTCAGGCGCGCCTGGATGGTGTCGCCGATGCCCACCGGGTTGATGAAGCGCAGGGTGTCCAGGCCGTAGTTGGCCAGTACCGGGCCGACGCCAGGGGATACGAACAGACCAGCCGCCGCCGACAGCACGAAGTAACCGTGGGCAATACGCTTGCCGAACTGCGATTCCTTGGCCGCGATGTCATCGAAGTGCATGTAGAAGTGATCGCCCGACAGGCAACCGAAGTTCACCAGATCGGCCTCGGTGACGGTGCGGCGGTGAGTCAGTAGCGACTCGCCGATCTGCAGGTCCTGGAAGTAGCGACGGAACGGATGCACTTCGGTTTCGATGACCTTGGCGCCGCGCACGAATTCGCCGGTGACTGCCGCGAGCATGGTTGGCGAACCTTGGACCGCCGCGCGTTGCAGGTAGTGTTTTACCGCACGCAGGCCGCCGAGCTCTTCACCACCACCGGCACGACCCGGGCCGCCGTGCTTGAGTTGCGGCAGCGGCGAACCGTGACCGGTGGATTCGCCGGCGCAGTTGCGATCCAGCACCAGCAAACGCCCGTGCAAGGCTGCTGCAACCGGAACGGCTTTGGCGGCGATTTGCGGATCTTTGGTGATCAGGCTGGCCACCAGGCTACCTTTACCGCGCGCGGCCAACGCCAGCGCTTCGTCGAGATCGTCATAGGTCATCAAGGTGCTGACCGGGCCGAACGCTTCGATATCGTGAGCGCCGCCCTCGGCGTGTGGGTCGCGGGCTTGCAACAGGGTCGGAGCGAAGAACGCGCCTTTGTCGACATTTTCACCGCGCGGTTCGAAGCCGTCACGCGCACCGAACAACAGGTCGCTGCTCTGCAACAGGGCTTCCAGACGCTCGGCCACGTCTTTCTGCTGATCGTGGGACGCCAGTGCGCCCATGCGCACGCCTTCCACCGACGGATCGCCGACCACTACCTTGGCCAGGCGATCGCGCAGACGGGTGGCGACGGCATCGATGTGCTTGGCCGGGACGATGGCGCGGCGGATGGCGGTGCATTTCTGCCCGGCCTTGGTGGTCATTTCCCGGGCGACTTCCTTGATGAACAGCTCGAACTCTTCGTCATCCGGGGTTACGTCCGGGGCGAGGATCGCGCAGTTCAGCGAGTCGGCTTCGGCAGTGAACGGCACCGAGTTGCGGATCAGGTTCGGGTTGACGCGCAGCTTGGCCGCGGTGTCGGCGGAACCGGTGAAGGTCACCACGTCCTGGCCTTGCAGACGGTCGAGCAGGTCGCCGGTGCCGCCGATGATCAATTGCAGGCTGCCTGCCGGCAACAGGCCGGATTCATCGATCAGGCGCACCACGGCTTCCGTCAGGTAGCTGGTGGCGCTGGCCGGTTTGACGATGCACGGCATGCCCGCGAGGAAGCTCGGGGCGAATTTTTCCAGCATGCCCCAGATCGGGAAGTTGAAGGCGTTGATGTGCACCGCCACGCCACCGCGCGGCACCAGGATGTGAGTGCCGGCGAAGGTGCCCATTTTGCTCAGCTGCATGGCCGGGCCTTCATGAACGACGTTGCCCGACGGCAATTCACGGGAGCCGAGGCTGGCGTAGGTGAACAGCGTGCTGTTGCCGCCTTCGATGTCGATCCAGCTGTCGGCGCGGGTTGCGCCGCTGTGATGGGAGATCGCGTAGAGCTGTTCCTTGCGCTCGCTCAGGTACAGGGCCAAAGCCTTGAGACGCTGGGCGCGCTGCTGGAAATCCAGCGCCATCAAGCCGCTGACACCCTGGCGACGGCCGTGCTCGATGGCTTCGGCGAAGTCCGGGCGCTCTTCATGGGTGTACGCAATCTCGTGTCCGTCGATGGCGCTGCGCAGCACCTGTGCGCCGTGTTGGCCGATCCAGCGACCGGCGATGAAACTTTGCAGGGTAGGGGCGTGAGACATCACGAATGCTCCTGATTGTGAACGGTTGTGGCGCGGTCGCGACCGCGCCCTTGCGGAATTACCAAAGCGCCAGGGTGTAACCGACGATCAGCCGGTTTTCATCGAGGGCGGTAGTCAGGCCATTGCCGGAGCGGAAGGTCACGTTGCGCCAGCGCAGGCTGACGTTCTTCAACACACCGCTCTGGATGACGTAGCTGATATCGGTGTCGCGTTCCCATTCGCGCCCGTTGTCGACGCTGCCGGCCTTGACGTGGCGGCCGTCGGTGTAGCGGGTCATGAAGGTCAGGCCCGGAATGCCTTGCGCCGCGAAGTCATAGTCGTAACGCAGCTGCCAGGAATCTTCTTCGGCGCGGGTAAAGGTGTTGAACGTCACCAGGTTGACCACGTACGGATCGCCGCCGTTGAGGAACGGAAAGGCGCTGTCGCCGGACAGTTGCTGGTAGGCGGCACTGACCTTGTGGGCACCGTGGGACAGGGTGAACATGCTATTGAAGTTGCGGTTGTCGATGCGCCCGGCCCGTTCGGCGCCGTCGCCCCGGCTGTCGAAATAACGCAGGTCGCTGCGCAGGTTGAAACCGTTGCCCAGCGGTTGCGTATGCACCAGTCCGGCGAACTGCTGGCGATAGATCTGCTCAAGCTTGCCGTAGTAGTAACTCAGGTTCAGTTGTGGACTGAACGCGTAGCTGCCACCGCCGAAGTCGAAGTGATCGCTGCTGGCGGCGGCGTAGCCGATGTCATCGTTGCTCGACGAGTCGCGCAGGTTGGCCTTGGTCAGGCGACCGGCATTGACCGTCAGACCGTCGATTTCCTGGCTGGTCAGCAAGCCACCTTCAAAGGTCGAACCCAGCAGGCGTGTGTCGTTGTAGGTCGCCACTGGCAACAAGGGTTGCAGGGTGCCGAGTTTCAACACGCTTTTGGAGACCCGCACTTTGCCGGTCAGGCCCAGTTCGCTGTAGTTATCATCGGGCTCATGGCTCTGCGGGCCGAACGGCAGCAGGCCGGTGCCACGGCGGTCCGGGCTGGAGTCGAGTTTCAGCCCCAGCTCACCCAGTGCGTCGAGTCCGAAACCAAAGGTGCCGTCGGTGAACCCGGATTCGACACGCGCAGTGAAGCCCTGGGCCCATTCTTCGACCTTGGATTGCGGGGCGTTGTCCTGACGGAAATCGCGGTTGATGTAGTGGTTGCGCATTTCGATACGGGCCTTGCTGTCGCCGATGAAGTCGGCCATGGCGTTGGGGGCGATCATGGGCAGACTCAATGCGGCGGCCAGCGAAAACAGTGATTCATAGGGTGCGTTACGTGCGGGCTTCATTATTTTTATTCCCTGCCAATATTCAGTGATTGCTGGCGCCGGAGGCACCGATGCCGGTCATCGAACGGATGAACTGCGCCAGGTAACGACCACGCTCAAGGGCTGCACGGGGCGAGGTGTCGGTGACGGAAAACAGCCATGCACTGAAGAACGCCAGGCTCATGGAAAACAGCGCCGGGTTGGAGTACGGGAACAGCGCCTTGTCGTGATGCATCACGTTTACCCACACCGCCGGGCTCAGCACCAGCAACACAATCGCCGAGACCAGTCCGGACAGGCTGCCGAGGACGGCGCCACGGGTGGTCAGGCCTTTCCAGTACATCGAGAGGAACAGCACCGGGAAATTCACCGACGCGGCGATGGCCAGCACCAGGCCCGAGAGGAAGGCAATGTTCTGCGACTCGAACAGCAGGCCGAGGATGATCGCCAGCACACCGATGCACAGGGTGGCGATTCGCGACACGCGCATCTCTTGCTGCTCGCTGGCCTGACCTTTGCGCATTACGCAGGCATACAGGTCGTGGGATACCGCCGACGCGCCGGACAATGCCAGCCCGGCGACCACCGCCAGAATGGTGGCGAAAGCCACCGCCGAAATGAAGCCGAGGAACAGGTTGCCGCCTACCGCGTGGGCCAGGTGTACGGCGACCATGTTGCCGCCGCCGATGATCGCGCCGCTGGCGTCACGGAACGTCGGGTCGGTGCCGACCATGACGATGGCGCCGAAGCCGACGATGATCAGCAGCAGGTAGAAGTAGCCGATGAAACCGGTGGCGTAGAACACGCTTTTGCGTGCTTCCTTGGCATCGCTGACGGTGAAGAAGCGCATCAGGATATGCGGCAGGCCAGCGGTGCCGAACATCATGCCCAGCCCCAGGGAAATCGCATCGATCGGGTTGGACAGCAAGCCGCCGGGGGCCATGATCGCGCTGCCCTTGGCGTGCACGGCGGTGGCGCCAGCGAACATCGCTTCGGTGCTGAAACCGAAATGCTTGAGCACCATGAACGCCATGAAACTGGTGCCGAACAGCAGCATCACCGCTTTGATGATCTGCACCCACGTGGTGGCGAGCATGCCGCCGAAGGTCACGTAGAACACCATCAACACGCCGACCAGCATCACCGCGTAGAGGTAATCGATGCCGAACAGCAATTCGATCAGCTTGCCGGCGCCGACCATCTGCGCCACCAGGTACATCAGCGCCACGGTCAGGGTGCCGAAGGCCGAAGTCAGGCGCACCGGGGTCTGTTCCAGGCGATAGGAGACCACGTCGGCAAAGGTGTATTTGCCCAGGTTGCGCAGGCGCTCGGCAATCAGGAACAGGATGATCGGCCAGCCGGCCAGCACGCCCAGGGCATAGAGCAAGCCGTCGTAGCCATTGAGGAACATCATCGCGGAAATGCCGAGGAACGAGGCCGCCGAGATCATGTCGCCGGCAATCGCCAGTCCGTTCTGGAAGCCGGTCATGCCGCCGCCAGCGGTGTAGAAATCACTGGCGGAGCGGGTGCGCAGTGCCGCCCAGCGCGTCACGCCCAGGGTGAACAGCACGAACACCAGGAACATGCCGATGGCGTTCCAGTTCAGTGGGCGGGACGCGCCGTCGGCGGCCACCGCAAGATCAGTGACCACCGCCAGCGGCAGCAGGAACAACGCGAGAAGACGGCTCATCGGGCGCACTCCTGCTTGAGTTTTTCGTTCAGCGGGTCGATCACGTTGTTGGCGCGATAGACATAGAAACCGGTCAGCGCAAAGGCCAGCCCGACGATGACGACACCCACCAGCATGCCCACGGTGGTCACGCCGCCGCTCAGGGATTGGCCGAGGGTAGAAGGGGAGAAAGCCACCAGCAGTACGAAACCGAAGTAGATCACCAGCATGGCCAGGCTCAGTGACCAGTACAGCTTCTGTTTGCGACGAACCAGCTGGATGAAATCCGGGTGCTGGCCGATGAGTTCTATTTCCTGGGGTGTCATGACGCGCGCTCCTTTGTTGTTTTTGTTTTGGGTGAAACAGTTCCGGGCTACACCAGAGCTCTGTGGGAGCAAGGCTTGCCCGCGAAGACGGGGTGTCAGGCAACATCAGTGTTGAATGTAACGACGCTATCGCGGGCAAGCCTTGCTCCTACAGGTCCAAGGTGTGCCGGCGATATCGGTTTCAGAGCTGATCGAAATCCAGCACCACTTTGTCGCTGATCGGGAACGCCTGGCACGACAGCACATAACCGGCCGCGACTTCGTAGTCTTCGAGGGCGTGGTTGCTGTCCATTTCCACTTCGCCTTCGATGACCTTGCATTTGCAGGTCGAGCACACGCCGGCCTTGCACGAGTAGGGCAGTTCGGCGCCTTGGGCGTTGCCGGCGTCGAGGATGCTCATGCTGTTGCGCGGCAGGTCGAAGGCCAGGGCGCGGCCGTCGCTGATCACGGTGATCTGGCTGACAGCTGCATCCACCTGACGCGCCGCCTCGCGGGCTTCGCGTTTCTGCTGGCTGCCGACGGCGGCGAACAGTTCGAAGTGAATGCGCTCCGGCGCCATGCCCTTGGCCTTGAGGCTGTCGCGCACGGTCTCGGTCATTTCCTGCGGGCCGCAGATGAACGCAGCGTCGAGGGCTTTGACATCGAGCCAGCGGCTGAACAGTTGCTCGCATTTCTCGGCGTTGATCCGACCGTTGTAGAGGTCGACATCCTGCTGCTCGCGGCTGAACACGAAGATCAGGTTCAGGCGTTGCAGGTAACGATTTTTCAGGTCTTCCAGCTGTTCGCGAAACAGTGCGCCGGAACTGGAGCGGTTGCCGTACAGCAAGGTCACGCGGCTGTTGGGCTCGGTTTCCAGGGTGGTCTTGATTATCGACAGGATCGGCGTGATGCCGCTGCCAGCGGCCACGGCGAGGTAGCTGCCATGGCGCGCCGGGTCGAGTTCCACGCTGAAATGCCCGGCGGGCGGCATCACTTCCAGGCTGTGCCCGGCCTTGAGCTGTTCGTTGGCAAACGCGGAAAAACGCCCACCCGCTACGCGCTTGATGGCAACACGCAGTTCACCGTCGTTGACCCCGGTGCAGATCGAGTAGGAACGGCGCACTTCTTCGCCGTCCAGTTGCGTGCGCATCACCAGGTGCTGGCCCTGGGTGTAGTGAAAACTGTCTTGCAGTTCCTGCGGAATCTCGAAGGCGATGGACACCGCATCACGGGTCTCGGTGCGCACATCCTTGATGGTCAGGCTGTGAAATTTGCTCATTATTGTTCTCCAGCTGCGACGGCCGATTTGCCGCTCAGATGCACTTGAAATAGTCGAACGGTTCCCGGCAATCGACGCAGCGGTACAGCGCCTTGCACGCGGTGGAACCGAACTCGCTGAGCACTTCGGTGTGAGTGCTGCCGCATTGCGGACAGACGATCACCGGGCTCTCGCCGAGCAGGCTGCGTTTGCTGGTGCTGCCCTCGGGCGGCGCAATGCCGTAGGCGCGCAGGCGTTCGCGGCCACTGGCACTGATCCAGTCGGTGGTCCAGGCCGGGGTCAACTTGCGCTCAAGTTGCGGCGCCTTGAATCCGGCCAGTTCCAGCGCCTGGCGGATATCGCCCTCGATCACTTCGGTCGCAGGGCAACCGGAGTAGGTCGGCGTGACCACCACGTGCAGGTGTCCGGCCTGCCAGTCCAGGTCGCGGACGATGCCGAGGTCGACGACGCTGACCACCGGCACTTCCGGGTCCATGACTTCGGACAGGATCGCCCACGCAGCGGCCAGGTCGGTCGGTTGAGCCGGCCGGGCGCCGAGGTCGCTGGCGATCAGCTCACCAGATTGCATCGGGGTACGCTCGTGGCAGGAACTGCATTTCGGCCAGCAGAATGCCCAAGTGTTCGGTGTGCAGGCCCGTGCGCGCATTCAGGTAGAAATAGCTCGGCGCGGCGGGCACGGGCAGGGTGGCGCTGGCGAAGATTTCGTTGACCTTGGCTTGCCACAGCGCGGCGACGCTGGCGATGTCCGGGGTGATGCCGGCTTCGTACAGACGCTGTTCGCTGTCATCGGCTGCGATCAGTTCCACAGTAAAGCGCCAGACTTCCGGAATCGCCGCGAGCATGCGCTTGTGGCTTTCTTCGGTGCCGTCACCCAGACGCTCGACCCACTCGCCGGAGCGACGCAGGTGGTAAGTCACTTCCTTCACAGCCTTGGCGGCAATCCCGGCGATGCGCTCATCGCTGGACTGGCTCAGCCCGTGCAGCACCGGCAGGTGCCAGGCGTCATACAGGAACTGCTTGAGGATGGTCACCGCGTAGTCGCCGTTGGGTTGTTCCACCAGCAGCAGGTTGCGATAGGCGCGCTCGTCGCGGCGGAACGCCAGGTCGTCGGCGCTGCGGCCGTCGTCCAGCAGTTCGGCAGCGTATTCCAGCCAGTTGCGCGCCTGGCCGACGAGGTCGAGGCCGACATTCATCAGCGCCAGTTCTTCTTCCAGCGCCGGCGCCTTGCCGCACCATTGGCATAGGCGTTGACCCTGGATCAGGGCGCTGTCGCCGAGGCGCAGCAGGTATTCGATCAGATCAGTCTTGTTGTCCATGGTCGACCTCACATGTGCCCGACTTCGGCCGGCAGCTCGTAGAAGCTGGCGTGGCGATAAACCTTGTCGTCCGACGGGTCGAACAGCGGGTCTTTTTCATCCGGCGACGAAGCGGTGATCAGCGCCGAAGGCACGACCCACAGGCTCACGCCTTCGCTGCGACGGGTGTAGAGCTCGCGCGCGTTCTCGATGGCCATGGTGGTGTCGGCGGCATGTACGCTGCCGACGTGCTTGTGGTTGAGGCCGTGCTTGCTGCGCACGAAGACTTCGAAGAGGGTCCACTCGGACATTTCAGTTACTCCACATCTGTTCGGTTTTTGCTGGCGGGGCTGAAGATCAAAAGATCGCAGCCTTCGGCAGCTCCTACATGGGATCACCGGCTCCTGTAGGAGCTGGCGCAGCCTGCGATCTTTTGGCGGCATGGAAGGCGCCGAAGATCAAGATCATCAAACGTGCCGAATCAGGCGGCGTTCTTGTTTTGTTTTTTGCGGGCGTGGGCGACGGCGGCTTCACGGACCCAGGCGCCGTCTTCAATCGCCTTGCGGCGGGTGGCGACGCGTTCGATGTTGCAAGGGCCGTTGCCCTTGAGCACTTCGTAGAATTCGTTCCACTGGATTTCGCCGAAGTCGTAGTGGCCGCGCTCGGCGTTCCACTTCAGTTCCGGATCGGGGCAGGTGCAGCCCAGCAGTTCCAGTTGCGGAATGGTCTGGTCGATGAAGCGCTGGCGCAGTTCGTCGTTGCTCTGGCGCTTGATTTTCCAGGCCATGGATTGCGCGCTGTTCGGCGAGTGTTCGTCGCTTGGGCCAAACATCATCAGCGACGGCCACCACAGGCGGTTGATCGCGTCCTGGACCATGTCTTTTTGCGCCTGGGTACCGTGACGCATCATGGTCAGGAGGATTTCGTAGCCCTGGCGCTGGTGGAAACTCTCTTCCTTGCAGATGCGCACCATGGCCCGGGAGTAGGGGCCGTAGGAGGTGCGCTGCAGCACCACCTGATTGACGATGGCCGCGCCGTCCACCAGCCAGCCCACCGCGCCCATGTCGGCCCAGTTCAGCGTCGGGTAATTGAAGATGCTCGAATACTTGGCTTTGCCGCTGTGCAGCTTGGCGATTTCTTCATCGCGGTCGGCGCCCAGGGTTTCCATGGCGCTGTACAGGTACAAGCCGTGGCCGGCTTCGTCCTGGATCTTGGCCATCAGTTGCAGTTTGCGTTTGAGCGTCGGCGCTCGGGTGACCCAATTGCCTTCCGGCAGCATGCCGACGATCTCGGAATGGGCGTGCTGGGAAATCTGCCGGATCAGCGTCTGGCGATAAGCATCTGGCATCCAGTTCTTCGCTTCGATCTTGATTTCTGAATCGATTTTTTCCTGGAAGGCGCGTTCCTGTTCGGACATCTCCGACAGGTCCTTGATGCGCTTGACGCCGGTTTCTACGAGCTGTGCGTACATTTGTGGTCTCCCGCCTTGAATCTGTTCTGAGGCATGGAGAACTTTATAAGCGATACAGAAATTAATATCAAACACAAAATAACGTGTCGTAAATTTTTCTGTATCGCTTCCGACGTATGGAGGGCGATTACGGTTTCTGGACAGGCTAGTGGCTACTTAGTAGCATCCGCCGCTGACGGACCTTTCCTCCGGCGCATCGACCGACGTGGACTCATCAAGGAATCGAAATGCACACCTTCACCCATGGCGATAAAACCATTGCGTTCACTGTATTAAGCGGTGAAGTGGTGGGCAGCGAAAAACTCAGCGAAACCCGCGTGACGACCACCGGCGGCCCTGTGAGCGGCAACAGTGGTGAAGAGAAACCGTTGCGGGTCAGCTCGGTGTCGATCATCAACCATGAGTTCTGGATCAAGACCGCCGATGGCATCGAGCACGACGTGAAGCTGCGCGGCGTGGATATTCCGTTGCGTACCGGTCAGCAAATCTCCTTGATCAGTGCCTTGAAGAAGGACGGCAACCCTTTACACGTCCTGCTGCACAACCACACGGCGGCCAAGCGTTGGGAGTTGCGCGACGGCAAGATGCTCGGTACGGAGCTGGAACTATGGCCCTTTAACTGGAAGACCCTGCTGATCGTGCTGGGGTTGTGCGTCGCCGGTTTTGCAACGGCGGGGCTGGGTTTGCTGGCGGCGGCCGCTTACCTTTGCTACGCGCTTTATCAGGGCTCGCAGCGCAAGAAAATGCTGGCCAGCGATCTGGATGCCTACCTTGAGAAACTGAAAAACGAGGTCGGTAATGGTGTTCAGATGCCAAGCGCTGCTCAAGCACCCGTTGCTGCGCAGGTCGAAAGTCCGGCTCAGGCGGAAATTTCCTTTTCGATCGATAGCTTTTCCCAGTCGCAAATATCCTTCCAGGTCGAGCTCCCCGACCAGGCGGAAAAACCAGCGGAGCCTGAAAACGCGGTGCTGGACAGCAATGGCGTGCGCAGGGCGCTGTCGCGCAATCTTTAAGTGACTTTGGCCAAGGTGTACGCCGACTGGCTGTTCCTTTTCTGTGGGAGCGAGCTTGCTCGCGATGAGGCCATTTCAGGCAACATGGATGGTGTATGTAAGTCCGTCATCGCGAGCAAGCTCGCTCCCACAGGGTTTGCGTTGGCTTGCGGATAAAAAAAGCCCCGCAAAAGCGGGGCTGAAAAGGTGCAGCAGTCATGCTTTCGGACGTTTATCCAACACGTGGCAGGCCTTGCCCTCAGAGCGCTTGATCGAATGGAACGGCTGTAAAACGATCCGCGTACTGATCCCGATATACGTCTTGATGTGCTTGCTCAACTCCCCGCAAACAGCCTTCTGCTGTTCATCGGTCAGGTGCTGGTGCTCGGCCTTGAGCTCGACATGCACATCAACGCTGTCCAGGTTTCCATTGCGATACAGATGGATCTCGTAGCACTCGGCAAGCTGTTTGATTTTCAGCACCTGCTCCTCGATCTGCGTCGGGAACACGTTGACCCCGCGAATGATCAGCATGTCATCGCTGCGTCCGGTGATCTTGTCGATGCGTCGCATCGGCCGTGCGGTGCCTGGCAGCAGACGCGTCAGGTCGCGGGTGCGATAGCGGATCATCGGCAGGGCTTCTTTGCTCAATGAGGTGAACACCAGTTCGCCCATTTGCCCGTCCGGCAGCACTTCGCCGGTGACCGGGTCGATGATTTCCGGGTAGAAGTGGTCTTCCCAGATGGTCGGGCCGTCCTTGGTTTCCGCGCATTCCATGGCGACACCCGGGCCCATGATTTCCGAGAGTCCATAGATGTCCAGAGCGGTGATGCCCAGACGCGCTTCGATGGCGCTGCGCAGTTCGGCGGTCCACGGCTCGGCGCCGAAGATGCCCAGGCGCAAGGCCAGTTTGTGCGGGTCGATGCCCTGACGCTCGATTTCATCGGCGATGTTGAGCATGTAGGACGGCGTGACCATGATGATGTCCGGCTGGAAATCCTTGATCAGCTGCACTTGTTTTTCGGTCTGGCCGCCGGACATCGGGATCACCGTGCAACCCAGGCGTTCGGCGCCGTAGTGTGCGCCGAGGCCGCCGGTGAACAGGCCGTAGCCATAGGAAATGTGCACTTTGTCGCCACGACGGCCACCGGCGGCGCGGATCGAGCGCGCGACCACGTTGGCCCAGGTGTCGATGTCGTTCTGGGTGTAGCCGACGACGGTCGGTTTGCCGGTGGTGCCGCTGGACGCGTGCAGGCGCACGATGTCGTTCATCGGCACGGCAAACATGCCGTACGGGTAGTTGTCGCGCAGGTCGGACTTGGTGGTGAAGGGGAACTTCGCCAGGTCATCCAGTGACTTGATGTCGTCCGGGTGCACGCCCAGCGCATCGAAACGCTGACGGTACAGCGGCACGTTGTTGTAGGCGTGGTTCAGGCTCCAGCGCAGGCGCTCCAGCTGATGCTGGCGCAACTCGTCGATGCTGGCGGTTTCCAGCGGGTCCAGCACAGGGTTCAGCACGGCTTGGGCTATTGGCATGTTCATGTGTTCACTCGAATTGTTTTTGTGTTCCAGCCCTTTCACGGAAGGGCTTTGAGTGCATGCCCCAAGGATACCTCTCGGCTCCCTGGGAATCGCGATTCTTTAGTGGGATAGACGCTCGATGATCAGCGCGATCCCTTGGCCAACGCCGATGCACATGGTGCACAGGGCGTAGCGGCCGTTACGTTCTTCCAGTTCATGCAGGGCGGTGGTTACCAGACGCGCGCCGCTCATGCCCAATGGGTGGCCGAGGGCGATGGCGCCGCCATTCGGGTTGACCCGTGGGTCGGTGTCGCTCAAACCCAGTTCGCGCAACACCGCCAGACCTTGCGCGGCGAACGCTTCGTTGAGCTCGATCACGTCCATGTCCGCCAGACTCAGGTTGGCCAGTTCCAGTACCTTGCGGGTTGCAGGCACCGGGCCGATGCCCATGATCCGTGGCTCGACGCCGGCGGTGGCCATGGCGACAACGCGACCGCGGGCGGTCAGGCCGTGGCGTTTGGCGACTTCCGGGCTGGCCAGCAACAGCGCGCAAGCGCCGTCATTGACCCCGGAAGCGTTGCCGGCGGTGATGCTGCCGCCTTCGCGGAACGGCGTGCCGAGTTTGGCCAGTTGCTCAAGGGTGGTGTCGCCGCGCGGGTGTTCATCGTGCTCGACCACTTTGGCCGGGCCTTTGCGCTGGGCAATTTCCACGGCGACGATTTCCTTGGCCAGGCGCCCATTGGCCTGGGCGGCGGCAGCGCGTTGCTGGCTGCGCAGGGCGAAGGCGTCCTGGTCGGCACGGGAGATGTTGAACTGTTCGGCGACGTTCTCGGCGGTTTCCGGCATGGAGTCGATGCCGAAGGCCTTTTTCATCAGCGGATTGACGAAGCGCCAGCCGATGGTGGTATCGAAGATCTCCGCCGAACGGGAAAACGCCTGCTCAGCCTTGCCCATCACCAGCGGTGCGCGGGACATCGATTCGACGCCGCCCACCAGCATCAAACCGGCCTCGCCACTGCGAATGGCGCGCGCCGCAGTGCCGACCGCATCCAGCCCGGAACCGCACAGGCGATTGAGGGTGGTGCCGGGCACGCTGACCGGCAACCCGGCCAGCAGCGCCGACATGCGCGCAACGTTGCGGTTGTCTTCGCCGGCCTGGTTGGCGCAGCCGTAGATCACGTCGTCGACGCTGCTCCAGTCCACTTGCGGGTGACGGCGCAGCAGTTCGCGCAGCGGCACCGCGCCGAGGTCGTCGGCGCGCACGCTGCTCAATACACCGGCGTAGCGACCGATTGGGGTGCGGACTGCGTCGATGATCAGGGCGTCATTCATTCGGGTTCTCCTGCGTCAGCACCGGGCCGCGCACTTTGTAGGATTTGCCATGGAACAGGGCGATCAACTGGCCCTGCTGGTTTTCAATGCGTACGTCGTAATTGCCGGTGCGACCGGAACGGCTCTGCTCGATGCAATCGGCGTTCAGCGTGTCGCCCAGATGCGCCGGGGCGATGTAGTCGATGCTGCAACCGATCGCCACGGTGGCTTCGTTGTAGCTGTTGCAGGCAAAAGCAAACGCCGAGTCGGCGAGGGCGAACAGGTAGCCGCCGTGGCAAGTGCCGTGGCCCTGCAGCATGTCGGCGCGCACGGTCATGCCGACGCGGGCGCAACCGGGGCCGGCCGAGAGCAGGCGCATGCCCATCGCCTGGCTGGCGGCGTCACGCTGGAACAAGGACTGGGCGCATTCGCTGGCCAGCGTCATCGCTTCGTGGTTAGTCATGGAAGTTTCTCCCTTCGGCAACCCGACGGCGCAACAACAGCGACGGGCGGTAGCGTTCTTCGCCATAGCTGGCTTGCAGGTTTTCCAGCACGTTCAGAATGTGTGGCAGGCCAACGGCATCGGCCCAGGCCAGCGGGCCTTGCGGGTAATTGACCCCGGCGCGCATCGCCAGATCGATGTCGGCGGCCGAGGCCACGCCTTGCAGCAGGGCATCGGCGGCTTCGTTGGCGAGCATGGCGACGGTGCGCAGGACGGCGAGTGCCGGGCTGTCGCTGAGCAGGCTGACCTTGAGCCCGGCCCGTCTCAGCAGGGCGATACCTTGGTCGAGTGCCAGTGGATCAATGCCTGCCGCATAGCTGATGGCGATACGCTTGGCAGTGCCGAAATCGTGCGCCAGATCCAGCAGGATCAAATTGCGCAGGCCATCTTCCTTGGCGCGCTGGCAAGCCATGCGCCCGTCGCTCAAAGCCAGAACGGCGTCACCGACCCGCAGCAAACCTTGACCGTCACGCTGGATGATCGGGGCGCCGTGTTCACGCAAACGTGCGAGCAAACCCTGGGCGATGCCGAGTTCGCCTTCCACAGCGCAAATCTCGACCTGCGCATCGCTACCGATTTCGGCGGCGAGCGGACGTTCCGCGCCTTGGGCGTAGCTATAGAAACCCTGACCGCTCTTGCGTCCCAGCCGCCCACCGTCAACCAACTCTTTCTGGATCAGCGACGGCAGGAAGCGGGTGTCCTGGTAATAAGCGTCGAACACCGAGCAGGTCACGGCGTAGTTGACGTCGTGGCCGATCAGGTCGGTCAGCTCGAACGCGCCCATGGCAAAGCCGCCGGCCTCGCGCATCAACGCGTCGAGAGTCGGGCAATCGGCTGCGCCTTCTTGCAGCAAGCGCAGGCTCTCGGCATAGAACGGCCGGGCTACGCGGTTGACGATGAAACCCGGTGTGGAGCGGGTGTGAACCGGTTTTTTACCCCAGGCCTTGGCGGTGTCGTACAGGCACTCGGCGAGTGCCGGATCGCTGGCCAGACCGGAGACGATTTCCACCAGCGCCATGACCGGCGCCGGATTGAAGAAGTGCAGGCCGAGCAGGCGTTCAGGGTGATCAAGCTGCGCGGCGATGCTGGTGATCGACAACGACGAGGTGTTGCTGGCCAGAATGCAGTGTTTGCCGCAAATGCCTTCGAGCTGGCGGAACAGGGCGCGCTTGACCTCAAGGTTTTCGACGATGGCCTCGATGATCAGCTCGCAATCGGCCAGCGCCTCGATGGCTTCCACGGCTTGCAGGCGAGCGATGGTTGCGCTGCGCGACTCGGCGGACAGCTTGCCGTTCTCCACCCGTTTGCCCAGTTGCCGATCGATGCCTTCGATGGCCTGAGCGGCAGCACCGGGGCGGTTGTCCAGCAGCAGCACCGGATGCCCGGCCTGTGCCGCGACCTGGGCAATGCCCGCGCCCATGGCACCGGCGCCGATCACGGCGATGCGTGCGTTAGTGTTCAATGCGGTCATGACTCAGCGTCCCTTGAAGCTTGGGGTGCGTTTTTCCATGAAGGCGCCGACGCCTTCGCGGTAATCCTCGCTGCGGCCGGCCAGACGCTGCAGGTCGCGCTCCAGCTCAAGCTGTTCGTCGAAGCTGTTGCTCATGCTGGCGTTGAGGCTGCGCTTGATCAGCGCCAGGCCGTAGGTCGGCTGAGTCGCCAGGTGGCGGGCCAGTTTCAAGGCTTCGTCGCGCAAATCGGCGTCGTCCACACACTGGTAAATCAAGCCCCATTGCTCGGCCTGTTCGGCGCTCAGGCGGTTGCCCAGCAGTGCCAAGGCCTTGGCCCGGGCCATGCCAACCAGGCGCGGCAGGGTCCAGGTGCCACCGGAATCAGGGACGAGGCCGATCTTGCAGAACGCCTGAATGAAACTGGCCGAACGCGCCGCCAGCACCAGGTCGCACGCCAGCGGAATGTTCGCGCCGGCACCGGCCGCCACGCCGTTGACCGCGCAGATCACCGGCATCGGCAGGTCGCGCAATTGGCGGATCAGCGGGTTGTAGAACTTCTCGATGGACTCGCCGAGATCCGGCACGGCGCTGCCCGGCGCGACATTGCGGTCGCTCAGATCCTGCCCGGCGCAGAAGCCACGACCTTCACCGGTCAGCAGCAACACGCGCACTTCGGGGTTCTGCCGCACTTGCTTGAGCGCTTCCTTCACTTCGCCATGCATCTGGGTGTTGAAGCTGTTGAGCTGGTCCGGGCGATTGAGGCTGAGCAGGGCAACGCCGGCCTCGATGGAAAACAGGATGTGTTCGAAGTTCATGGTCTTGGCGCTCTCTTGGAGGTCGTTCGAATTCGTGGGCGGATTACTGGCCGATGAAGGTCGGCTTGCGCTTTTCCTGGAAGGCGGCAATGCCTTCGTCGCGGTCGCGGGTGCCGGCCAATACGGTGAAAGCGTGGCGCTCGAAACGCAGGCCGCTGGCGAGGTCGGTGTCCATCGCCTTTAGCAGCGACTCTTTGGCCAGACGCACCGCCAGCGGTGCCTTGGCGGCGATGTTGCGAGCGATGTGCAGGGCGCGTTCGACGGTGAATTCCGGTTGGGTGACTTCGCTGACGAGGCCGGCGCGCTGGGCCTGACGGGCGTCGATCGCCTCGCCGGTCAGGACCATTTGCATGGCCATGGATTTGCCGACGGCGCGCAGCAAACGTTGGGTGCCACCGGCACCTGGCATGATCCCGAGGTTGATTTCCGGCTGGCCGAAGCGGGCATCTTCACCGGCAATGATGATGTCGGCGTGCATCGCCAGTTCGCAGCCACCGCCGAGGGCGAAGCCGTTGACGGCGGCGATCAGCGGTTTGCTGAAGCGGGTGATGGTTTGCCACGAGGCCTGGCGCGGGTCGTCGAGGATGCCGACCAGGTTGCGCTCGGCCATCTCCTTGATGTCTGCACCGGCGGCGAAGGCCTTGCGACTGCCGGTGAGCACCACGACGCGGGTGTCGGCATCGGCTTGCGCGGCATTCAGTTCATCGGCCAGTTCACCCAGTAATTCGGTGGTCAGGGCGTTCAGGGCTTGCGGGCGCTGCAAGGTAATCAGGCGGACGCCAGGCTCTATCAGTTCGACGGCAAGGGTTTGAGGCATGGCAGATGCCCTCCGGTGCACGCTCGGCGTGGTGCCGGCTCGTTATTGGATCGGCCGCAGGGGCCGGTTTTGCCCAAGTATAGCTGTAACGTGATACGCAAATGCAATACTGAAATTGATTTAATGTGTCCTTTTGGTTGGTTGGTGGTTGCGAGGTGGTCCTTTGAAGCAACGGTCTATAGCAGGTTTTTCCCTTATTTCATTGGGTTTCTTTCGAGGTTTTGCGTAATGATGCAGGTCGTCGGAAAGCCGCTTGTCAAGTGATACGCTTTTTTGTCTTTGTGTATGTAAAAGCGATGTGATACAAAATAAGTCATTATCGGCATCGCTTTGTGAAGGAACCTTCCATGACCTGCTACAGCCTCGATGGCCTGACCCCGGTGGTCGACCCGACTGCTTATGTGCATCCGTCCGCCGTGCTGATCGGTGACGTGATCATCGGGCCGCATTGCTACGTCGGGCCGCTCGCCAGCCTGCGCGGGGATTTCGGCCGGATCGTGCTGGAGGAGGGCGCCAACTTGCAGGACACCTGCGTGATGCACGGCTTCCCGGACAGCGACACCGTGGTCGAGCGCAACGGCCACATCGGCCACGGTGCAGTGCTGCACGGTTGCCGTATTGGCGCCGACGCGCTGGTGGGGATGAATGCGGTGGTGATGGACAACGCCCGGATCGGTCCGCGTTCATTCGTCTCGGCGGCAGCGTTCGTCAAGGCCGGTTTCGAGTGCGCCGAGCAGTCGCTGGTCATGGGCGCACCGGCCAGCGTCAAGCGTACCCTCAGCGATCAGGAAGTGGCGTGGAAACAGGCGGGGACCCGCGAGTATCAGCAATTGGCCCAGCGTTGCCTGGAGCAGATGCAGGTGTGCGAGCCGTTGAGTGAACCGGAGCCGGATCGGCCACGGATCAGCGACCGCGGGTTGCGGCCCAAGGGCAGCACCAACGCCCTGTAGGAGCTGCCGAAGGCTGCGATCTTTTGATTTTGTTTTTTGAAGATCAAGATCAAAAGATCGCAGCCTGCGGCAACTCCTACCGGTATATTCCTTTTCTTTTTTTTGCACGGATCGCCCATGTCGTCCCTGACACCCTTGAACCATCTGATTACCCGCTTCCAGGAGCAGACGCCGATCCGCGCCAGTTCCTTGATCATCACCTTGTACGGTGATGCCATCGAACCCCATGGCGGGACGGTGTGGCTTGGCAGCCTGATTCAATTGCTCGAACCGATCGGCATCAACGAACGCCTGATCCGTACCTCGATTTTTCGCCTGACCAAGGAAGGCTGGCTGACCGCCGAGAAAGTCGGCCGTCGCAGCTACTACAGCCTGACCGGCACCGGTCGCCGGCGTTTCGACAAGGCCTTCAAGCGGGTCTACAGCACCACGATGCCGGCCTGGGATGGTTCGTGGTGCCTGGTGATGCTTTCGCAACTGACCCAGGACAAGCGCAAACAAGTGCGCGAAGAACTGGAGTGGCAAGGTTTTGGTGCGATTTCGCCCGTAGTCCTCGCCTGCCCGCGCAGTGATCGCACCGACGTTAACGCAACTTTGCTCGACCTCGGCGCCCAGGAAGACACCATTGTCTTCGAAACCACCGCCCAGGACGTACTGGCCTCCAAGGCGCTGCGCCTGCAAGTGCGCGAGAGCTGGAACATCGAGGAACTGGCGACCCATTACAGCGAGTTCATCCAACTGTTCCGACCGCTCTGGCAAGCGCTTCGCGAGCAGGAAAACCTGCAGCCGTCCGACTGCTTCCTGGCGCGGATCCTGCTTATTCATGAGTACCGCAAACTGCTGTTGCGCGACCCGCAACTGCCAGACGAGTTGTTGCCCGGCGATTGGGAAGGCCGCGCGGCCCGGCAGTTGTGCCGCAATATTTATCGTTTGATCTACGCCAAGGCCGAAGAATGGCTGAACAGTGCCCTGGAAACCGCCGACGGACCGTTGCCGGATGTGGGCGAGAGTTTTTATCGACGGTTTGGCGGGTTGAAGTAACCCGTCGCCGTTCAGGGAGAGTCGCTGTTCAGGAGAACCCGTGTTTTGACGTAGACAATAAAAATAAGCCTGCGTGAGGCCTGCCATGATTTCTACAAACGCACAGCGCCAGGATGGGTTCGATCAATGGATTCATCAGATCAACCAGATCTGTGGCGCCTTTAACGCACAACCCCTGGGCGCCGGTTTCGCCGGTCAGATCCGGGAGTACCGCAGCGATGCCCTCAAACTCAGCTTCGTCGATGCCTGCCAGGCGCGGTTGTACCGCACGCCGCATGAAGTCGCGGCGGGCGAGGGCGGCAAATACTTCGCGGTGTTCCAGCTCGATGGCACGGCGGGTATGGCGCAAGGCGACGACAAGGTGTTGTTGTCCGCCGGTGACATCACGCTGATCGATGCTTCGCGGCCAAGCGATTTCACTTACAGCGAAAACTCCCGGCAATTGTCGCTGATCCTGCCGTATCAACTGGTGGAGCAAACCCTGCGCTTCAATCGGGTCAAGTGCGGCCACCGGATCGCAGGGACATCGCCCATCGCCATGCTCTCGCATCGCTTGATCCTCGACGCCACGCGCCAACAAAACCTCAGCCGCCAGGAAAGCGAAGCAACCCTGGAAGCGATTGTCAGCCTGCTGCGTCCGGCGATCAGCCAGACCGACGATTGCGCGGACCCGCACGAGCGCATCTTCCGCAAGACCCTGAGCTTTATCGACGCGAACATCCGCTCCGAGGAGCTGTGCCCGGAATGGCTGGCGCGGGAAGTCGGCATGTCGACCCGTGGCCTGTACCGGATGTTCGCCAAGAAAGGCCTGGTAGTGGCGCGCTACATCAAGAATCGGCGGCTGGATTTATGTGCTGAGTCTTTGCGCCAGTCGGGCAGGGAACAGAAGCTGTCGGTGCTGGGGTATTCGTGGGGGTTTTCCGATTCGAGCTATTTTTCGACGGCGTTCAAGTCACGCTTCGGCATTGCGCCGGGGGAGTATCGTAAGCAACACGCTTGAAGTTCAAAAGATCGCAGCCTTCGGCAGCTCCTACATTGACGGTGTGTAAACCCGATCCTGTAGGAGCTGCCGAAGGCTGCGATCTTTTTGAGGTTACTTCGGTGAATTGAGATTCAACGTCGGCGTTTCATCAAAGAAATTCCACGGCTTCAACAGCACATGCACCCACTCGGTCGGCATGATCGGCCATTCCTCGGCGCGGGCGATGTGGGTCGTGCCGGTGGTCAGCCACACCACGTCGTCGGTGTTCTCGATGGACTGGTTATCCTGAGTGAACTGCCCCAGCCCCGAGTCCTTGTCCGAGCGGTTCGGGTACTTGCCTTCCGGGTACTTTTCTTCCGGGTTGTACTGCGTCACCCACAGTTGCTTGTCCATGAAGCTCAGGCGGTGATACAGCCATTCGTCCTTGCCGAAGTTGGCGCCCTTGGCCACCGGGTGCGTGCCGCCGGCATACGGAATCAGCTGATAGGAAACCGGGTTGCCGACCTTGTTTTCCTTGCTGAAGTTGGTCAGCAGGCGCACGGTCGACGGGTCGAATTTCTGCGCAGCCTGTTGCTCGGTTGTGACGACTTTGGTTTCGGTCTGCATGGTGCTGGTGCGCGGGCCGCCACGG
This sequence comes from Pseudomonas sp. NFX98, assembly GCF_047784845.1. NCBI lineage: Bacteria > Pseudomonadati > Pseudomonadota > Gammaproteobacteria > Pseudomonadales > Pseudomonadaceae > Pseudomonas > Pseudomonas sp. NFX98. The sequence continues at coordinate 125,969 of NZ_JBLNNF010000015.1, forward strand.
TCGTTCGGCAGCACCACCGGGTTCACTTCCACCAGTGAGTTCTGCTCGCCGTCCACGTCCATGTCGAGGCGGAAGTTATAGATGTGCTGGTGCGTGGTGCCGACGATGTTGTGATCGAGCAGGGTGCCGTAGCGCGTGTCTTCCTTGGCGGTGTCTTCGTGCATGGTTTTGGACTTCACACCCTTGACCGCTTCGATGCCGGTGGCGCCGGCGTCGATGCCGATGGTGCCGTTCTGCTGGAAGACCCAGTCGAAAATGTAGTCGTAGTTGCCGACGGTACTGATCCAGCGCACCACCAGTTCACGGCGCTCGGTGCTGAGGTTGGGCTGGCCCATTTCCTGGTGTTTGTACTCCGGCCCGGCGTAGCGCTCGAACACCGCCATCGCACGTGGAATTGCGGTCGGCGCGCCGGTGTAGTCGGCGATGGTCGCGTCCAGCAGTACGGCGTTTTCGGGGGCGTCTTTGCCACGGGCGATCGGCGAAGTCAGCGTGCCCATGCCGTAGTCGCCGGAGTCGAGGTAAGCCTTGAAGTACCAGCCGACGTCCGGATCGCCGTAAGGCACAATCATCCCACCCAGCGAGCCCTCGTACATGATTTTGCGTTTCTTGCCCTTGTCGTCGTAAGTGACAGTGGACAGGATCGGACCAACCCGCGAATCGAGGCGAACGTGGAAGTCCCAGTTCTGCCAGTGAATGCTGTTGCCGGTGATGGTGTAGTTCTTGCCTTCCGGCTCAGTGATTTCCAGCGGTTTGACCGTCACACCCTTGCGCCCGCGGCCGTCATACGGCGTCGGTTTCATCGGCACCGGGATCAGCGCTTCGTCTTCGATCTTGATCAGCTTTTTCTGTTCCAGGTCGACAATCGCCACCAGACCTTCGATCGGGTGCGCCCAATAGTTGCCGTCATCGACATTCAGGTAGCTGACGATTTTCAGCAGGCGTTTGTCCTGCGCCAGTCCGTCCTTGCCGTCGAAGTAGCCGACGGTCAGCGGTGTGGCCACGACTTTTTTCACATCGTTGATACCGCGCTTGGCCAGGGCTTGTGCGTATTCGGGGCTGGTTTCGACGGCGGTTTGCACGGTCGCGAAGTCATCCAGCAGCACCATGCCGTGGGCGCCTTGCACCGGTTTCCAGGACTTGAGTTGCTTGCTGTCGAGATCGACCAGCGCCTCGATCACATGCTTGCCGTCCAGCACCACGATGTTCGCCTGGCGCGGCTGGGTGACGTTTTGCCCGGTGTAGACGAAGTTCCACACCTGGTCCTTCGGCGGTTCCTTGACCGAGACTTCGGTGAAGCGGAAGCCGGGTTTGTAGTTTTCCGATTTTTTGACGATGTCCACCGCGGCGGTGATTTCGTCGGCGCTCAACGGGTTGAGCGGGTTGGGGCGGGTTTCCACGACAAAAGTCGTGTCCAGCCCGGACTGGAACACCTGATTGATGAAGTCTTTGGACATGTAGGCAGTCTTGTCCTTGAACACCACCGGCACCGTCAACTCCATGCGTTTGCCGTTGAGCATCGCCACTTTGCTGTTCGGCTTGACCTTGAGGTAGACCCCATCCTTGGCGATGGTGAACAGGTTGGCGTAGTCGTCCCACTTGACCGTCGCGCCAAACTCCTCAAGGCCCGCTTGCAGCGGCACCATCTCGGCATGCCCGCCGTGAGCCTGGGCAGTGCTCGCCCAGAAAGGCAGGCCGAGGGCGCTCAGGGAGATGGCCAGGGCGAGCCGGGCGAGCGGTGATCTTTTTGGCGACGCTTTGGCGCTGAACATGGGTGCATTCCTGAAGAAAAGCCGGTGACTGGCATTCTTGCACTTTGCTACAGCCAGTCGATGGCTGCATTTGAATGGCTGCCAGATTGCTTGGGTTGCGTGCCTGAATCAACGTTCCTCTGCGGCTCCATGGCGCCCGACCGTTATTTGCGCATTGCCACATACGAATGGCGCAGATCACTGGCCCAGCCATCGAGCACGCTCTTGACGTTTGCCGTGGTGATGACTTGCTTATCGTTTTCCAGCGGTATTCCCGTGCCTTTGCGAACCACTTCGGCGACAACCGTTTGGGTCCCGCCATCGAGAAAGACGACTTCGGTGGCGATTTCGCTGTCCTGATCCCGAATTCCGGTGGCCGTGCTGACACCCGCTGCAACCAGGGTGATCGGCAACCATTCATAATAGCGCAGGCTCTGGGTGCTGGCCGTCACGCCGGTAATTGCCGGCCGGACGATCAGGGTTTTGGGGCCTGGGGTCGTCACCACGGTCAAGACCTTGCCCAACTCATGCTTGAGCGCGGCATCGTAGTACCAGGTCGTGTCGGACAGTGTGGTTTGCGGTATGCGCTGTGTCGGCAGCACCTTTGGGTAGAACTGGCTCGGTTCGAAATACACCTGGGTGTAGTGGTCGACCTTGAGCGTCGGGTTCACCCAGCTCAGCACGGTTTGACCCGAGGGCGACTGGTGCTCCGTCAACACGCTGTAGTCCGGCAAAAAACCGGAGTAGGCCTCAGGTGCGACTCTTTTGTTGCTGCACGCCGAGAGGGCGATGGTTGCGGCGGCCAACAGCGGCAGCGAGAAGTGTTTTCTCATCAGAGATGTCCTGGGTGGATTGATTAAAGAACAGAGGGGCTGCTGCCCGGCAGCTCGTCCGAGCATTCGATTCGCAAATCGCCGTTAGCCATGATCCAGTGGGTGAATTCGGCGATGGGGACGCGGTGGATGTATTCCACCCAGGTGCTGGTAGTCGGGCTGTAACGCTCGTAGTAGCGGCGCAGTAGGACGTGGGTCCGATCATCGGTCAGTCCCAGGCACGACTGCTGGAATAGAATCGGTTCGTTGTGCCCGGGCGCGCTGGTGCGCTGGTTGAGGATCACGGTGTGAGCGCTGTCGGCCGCTTCGGTCGGGTAGGTGCTGTTCGATCCCTGCATGGCAAACCTCATGAATTGGAATTCGCGCAGGGTGCCGCAGGGGGATTGCGGCGGTATGTCCCATTGATGTCTGGCAGGCAGGAATGTTGCTCGATTGAAATATATGACCGTGGCAGCAGAATGGTTTTAGATACGCTCCTTTTTGACCCGTGGACCCCTTGACCGTGAGCAGACTGCTGATCGTCGACGACGATGTGGAAATCCTGGCCTTGCTGAAGCAGTTCTTTGTTCAGCATGCCTATGAGGTGGAGCTGGCCACCCACGGCGCTGCCATGTGGGCGGTGATAGAAAAAAACCGGCCGGACATCATCATCCTTGACCTGATGCTGCCCGGCGAAGGCGGCCTGAGCCTGTGCCAGAAATTACGCGCTCAAACGACTATCCCAATCGTCATGTTGACCGCCATGGGCGAGTTGAGCGATCGCATCGTCGGTCTGGAACTGGGCGCCGACGATTACCTGACCAAACCGTTTGACCCTCGCGAGCTGCTCGCCCGATTGCGCGCCGTGCAGCGTCGCGCCGGCGAGCAAAGCCAGGGACACGAACCGGTGCGACCGGTCATCACTTTTGCCAATTGGCATCTGGACATCACCTGTCGCGAATTGCGCTCGCCCCAGGGCGTGATGATTCCGTTGTCCGCCGGCGAGTTCGATTTGCTGCTGGTGTTTCTCGAACATCCACAACGCATTCTCACCCGCGAGCAACTGATCGACCTGGCGCGTGGTCAGGGCCACGACGCCTATGACCGCAGTATCGACGTGCAGGTCAGTCGCCTGCGGCGCAAGATCGAACCGGACAACAAGCGCCCGGACCTCATTCGCACGGTGCGTAACGGCGGGTACATGTTCTCCGCCAAGGTGACCCGTTCGTGATCCGTCGCTTTGCGCCACTCGATACCCTGCGTAGCCGGATTGCGCTGACCATCGTCGCGGCGATGCTTGCTTCTCTGGCGCTCAACGGCCTGTTCGTTCAGGTGGCGGGCACTTGGGGTCGCCCGCCCATTGACCGCACCGGCCTGCTGGAGCAGATCGCCGCGAATGCCCGGGTGATCGAAGCGGCGCCTGTCGAATTGCGTCCGCAGTTGGCCGTTGCGGCGAGCAATCCGATGCTTGAGGTGATCTGGAACAAACAGCGAGCCGACTTCCATCTGCCCCCGGGCGGGACGCGGGTGACACCCGACAGTTCTCCGTTGCAGCAATTGCTGGGTGACACCCCCCGCGACATTGAAACCTTCAATCCCAGCGACTGGCCGGACGATAGCCCTTACGCGCACTACGTCGCTCTGGTTCAGTTGCGCGATGGCAGCTGGCTGTCGTTCACACCCCCGGAACGAAGCTGGGGGCTCGATTCAAATGTGCGGATCGCGATCATCATCGCGTTGGGGCTGATCGCGACCCTGCTGGTCGCCTGGATTGCCACTCGGCAACTGGCCAACCCGCTGCAACGCTTTGCCAGCGCGGCGCGGCGCTTTGGCGGTGACTTGCGTGCACCGCCGATCAAAGTCGAAGGCCCGCATGAAATACGCCAGGCGATCATCGCCTTCAACGCGATGCAGGCGCAGATTCGGCACTTTCTCAGCGAACGCACGCAAATGCTCGCGGCCATCTCCCACGACTTGCGCGCCCCATTGACGCGGATGCGCCTGCGCAGTGAGTTCATGGACGATCTGGAACAACAACGCAAAATGGTTCGCGACATCGAAGAGATGCAAACGATGATCAACGCGGCGCTGGGTTTTTTCCGTGAGGAAACCCACAGGGAGCAAACCACGGCATTTGACCTCTCGGAATTGCTGCAAACGATCGTCGATGATTTCCGCGACCAAGGCATCGCTGTCGACTTCACCGGTCCTGCGCACCTGGTGTACGACGGACGTCCGCTGGGGATAAAGCGTGTGATCGTCAATCTGCTGGAAAACGCCGTGAAATATGCGCAAAAACCGGGCATCGAGCTGATGTGTGACGAGCATTTGGTCTGCATCGAAGTCAGTGACGAGGGCCCCGGTATTCCCGAGTCCGCTCTCGATCAGGTGTTCGATCCTTTCTACCGGCTTGAAACCTCACGCAATCGCGATACCGGTGGCGTGGGCCTGGGGCTGTCCGCTGCGCGAGCGATTGTGCGCGAACAGGGTGGGGAATTGTCGTTGCGTAATCTTAGCGGCGGGGGACTGGTAGCGCGTGTTGAACTGCCGGGCACGCGCCGTGCAAACGCTGCCGAGCGATAGTGGGGCTCTACCGTCCGGCGGCTCAGCCGCAAATCATTGCCTTGGGTTAATAGGAAGCATTACTATTCACGCCCCTGTCTCCACAGCACACCGAAATGACCCCCAAGCTGCCCCGCAGACACGGCTTTTTCGAGCATTACGAAGAGTTGGTTGGCACCTGGACCCGTCGCCTGAGAAATCGCTCTCAGGCTGAGGATCTGGCCCACGATACCTTTGTGCGGGTGCTTGAGTCCGATTCGGCGGCGGTGCAGCAACCTCGGGCATATCTGCACCAGACCGCACGCAATATCGCGGTGGATGGTTATCGGCGCGAGGATCGGCGGGGCGCCATGGAGTCAGAGGCGATTGATGTCAGTGAGTCGCCCAACGGCGACCCGGAGCATTACATGCACGCAATCCAGTTGGCTGATTCCATCGAACGGGCGCTCACCGAGCTGCCAATCAACTGCCGCAAGGTCTTTGTCTGGCAGAAAATCGAGGGTTTGACCCAGGCGGAAATCGCCGAACGCCTTGGACTGTCCAAGAACATGGTGGAAAAGTATATGATCCGCACGCTGCGGCATCTGCGCGACCGCCTTGAAGGACTGCAATCATGATGTGCGGTTTTTTTTGTAGGAGCTGCCGCAGTGCTCGGGCCGCGTTCGGACGATCTTTTGATCGTCTTGAAATTGCTGAAGATCAAAAGATCGCAGCCTGCGGCAGCTCCTACACCAGGATGCGGTGTCATTTTTCATCCCCAGCCAAACAGGAACTTCCATGATGGATACTCGTGATTGTGCGTGCGGGCAAACAACAGTTCGCGATGAAGCGGCGCGGTGGTTTGTGCGTTTGCAGGAACCCGCCGTCGATGTCGACGCGCATCGCCAGTTCGAAACCTGGCTGGACGAACACCCTCAACACCGAAACGAATTCGAATTGCTCCAGGGCCTGTGGAAAGCCGCCGACCTGGTGCCGTCGGCGCGTCTGCGGGCGCTGTGTGAAGAAGCGCCGGCCCGCAGCAAACGTCGCCCGATCCTGCGTTATGCAGTGGCTGCCAGTGTGGTGGCGGTGGCGCTCGGCTTGGGCCTGTTCAGCGGCCTGAATCAACCGTCGCCTTACACGGCGGAGTTTTCCACAGCCCTCGGCGAGCGTCGCCACGTGGCATTGCCGGATGGTTCGGTGGTCGACCTCGACAGCCGCAGCCGGATTCAGGTGCGCTTTGAAAAGAATCGGCGCGGCGTCGAGCTGACCGAAGGTGAGGCGATGTTCAGCGTCCAGCACGACACCAGCCGACCGTTCGTGGTCGAGTCCGGCAGCGGCAAGGTCACGGTCACCGGCACCCGGTTCGATGTGCGCCACGGCAGCACCGACACCCGGGTCGTGGTGGAGCAGGGCACGGTCAAGGTTCAAGGTCGCTCGGCGGCCGATAACGATTTTGTCAGCCTCACCGCCGGCATGGGCACTCATGTCGATGCCGGGGGCAAGGTCGTGCCCGCCTACGCGGTTAATCCGGCTGAACTGACGGCCTGGCGCAGCGGCAAACTGGTGTTCAACAACGCCAGCCTGAGCGATGTCGCCGAGCAGGTTTCGCGTTATCGGGACAAGCCACTCAAGGTCGGCAACGCGGCGGTGGGCAATCTGCACCTGACCAGCGTGTTCAAGTCCGACAACACCGATGCGTTGCTCAAGGCCTTGCCGAGCATCCTTCCGGTGGCCGTGCGCACCCTCGATGACGGCAGTCAGGAAATAATTTCAAAATAAATTCAGGTTTTTTTCGAGTTCATCGTCTTCCTGTTCAACTGCAACTGGTTTGCATTAACAAGCGCACACTCTTGCGATCCACAGGAATACGTTCGACGTGAATAAATCCACCGCTAAAAACAAAACCTTCCCTTGGTTGCCGCTGGCGCTCGCGCTGGCGGTCAACGTGGCGATGCCTCAGGCATTCGCCGCCGACGCCATCCACATCCAGGCGCAACCCTTGGGCCAGGCCTTGACTCAGCTGGGCCAGCAGACTTCGTTGCAGGTTTTTTTCAGCCCGGAACTGGTTGCCGGCAAGCAGGCCCCGGCGGTGGACGGCAATATTTCGCCGGAAGAAGCGTTGCGTCAGTTGCTGCAAGGCAGCGGCCTGCAGTACCAGATCGATGAAGGTTCGGTGACCTTGATGCCGGCGCCGACTTCGGCGTCGAACGGCCCGTTGGAACTGAGCGCGACCGATATCAAGGTGGTCGGCGACTGGCTCGGCGATGCCGACGCTGCCGTGGTGCAGAACCACCCCGGCGCGCGTACCGTGATTCGCCGTGAAGCCATGGTCGAGCAGGGCGCGATGAACGTTGGCGACGTGCTCAAGCGTGTACCCGGTGTGCAAGTGCAGGACGCCAACGGCACCGGCGGTAGCGACATTTCCCTCAACGTCGGCGTGCGCGGTCTGACTTCCCGTCTGTCGCCACGCTCCACCGTGTTGATCGACGGCGTGCCGGCGGCCTTCGCCCCTTACGGCCAGCCTCAGTTGTCGATGGCGCCGATTTCCTCCGGCAACCTCGACAGCATCGACGTGGTACGCGGCGCCGGTTCGGTTCGCTACGGACCACAGAACGTGGGCGGCGTGATCAACTTCGTGACCCGTGCGATCCCCGAAAAAGCTTCCGCTGAAATCGGTAGCACCCTGGAAACCTCCCAGCACGGCGGCTGGAAGCACATCGACACCGCGTTTGTCGGCGGCACCGCGGACAACGGCATCGGTGTGGCGCTGCTGTACTCCGGCGTGAACGGCAACGGTTACCGCGAGCGCAACAACGGCAACGACATCGACGACGTAATCCTCAAGACCCACTGGGCTCCGACCGACTACGACGATTTCAGCCTCAACTTCCACTACTACGACGCCAGCGCCGACATGCCCGGTGGCCTGACGCAGAAGCAGTACGACGCCGACCCGTTCCAGTCCGACCGCAACAACGACAACTTCAGCGGCCGCCGCAAGGATGTGTCGTTCAAGTGGGCACGGCAGATCGACGACCGCACCCAGGCCGAAGTGCTGACTTACTATTCCGACAGCTTCCGTGGCAGCAACATCGCCGCCCGCGACCAGAAGACTATCGGCTCGTTCCCGCGCACCTACTACACCTTCGGCATCGAGCCACGGGTGTCCCATGTGTTCGACGTCGGCCCGACCACCCAGGAAGTCAGCGTCGGTTATCGCTACCTGAAGGAAGGCATGCACGAATCGGCCAGCCGCCTGGCGCTGAACAGCAGCAACGAACCGGTGGTACGTCCGGGTTCCGATGGACACATCTATCAGGACCGCACCGGTGGCACTGAAGCGAACTCGGTGTATGTCGACAACAAAATCGATGTCGGCAACTGGACCGTGACACCGGGCATCCGTTTTGAACACATCAGCACCGACTGGCACGACCGCCCGGTGCTCGACACCGCGGGCAAGCCTGTGCCGGAGAAGAACCGCAGCATCGAAAGCAACGAGCCGCTGCCGGCCCTGAGCGTGATGTACCACATCTCCGATGCCTGGAAACTGTTCGCCAACTACGAAACGTCGTTCGGCAGCCTGCAATACTTCCAGCTCGGCCAGGGTGGCTCCGGTGACGAACCGGCCAACGGCCTGGAGCCGGAAAAAGCCAAGACCTACGAGGTCGGCACGCGCTACAACGATGATGTGTGGGGCGGTGAAGTGACGCTGTTCTACATCGACTTCGACAAAGAGTTGCAGTACATCAGCAACGACGCGGGCTGGACCAACCTCGGCGCGACCACGCACCGCGGGATTGAAGCGTCGGTGCACTACAACATGGCCGCACTCGACCCTCGCCTGGATGGCCTGACCGCCAACGCCGGTTTCACTTACACGCGCGCCGTGTATGAAGGGGAAATTCCGGACTTCAAGGGCCGTGACCTGCCGTTCTACTCGCGTCAGGTGGCAACGGCCGGCCTGCGTTACGACATCAACCGCTGGACTTACAACATCGACGCGTTTGCCCAGTCCAAGCAACGCTCGCCAGGCGTCGCGGTAAACGCCGACGGCAGCTTCACCAACAACTACATCACCGAAGGCACCGCCGATGGCCAATACGGCGACATTCCGGGTTATGTCACCTGGAACGTGCGCAGCGGCTATGACTTCGGTCCGCAGGTGTCGAACCTGAAAGTCGGCGCCGGGGTGAAAAACATCTTCGACAAGCAGTACTTCACCCGCTCCAGCGACAACAACTCGGGCATGTACGTCGGTGCACCGCGCACGTTCTTTGTGCAGGCCAGCGTGGGGTTCTAAAAGCATAAGATCAAAAGATCGCAGCCTTCGGCAGCTCCTACTTTCAGATGTCGTCCATTCTGTAGGAGCTGCCGCAGGCTGCGATCTTTTGCTTTAGACCTTCAACACCTTCCCGCCAATCGCCACTGCAACCAGCAATAGCGCCATCAGGCCAAAGGCAAAACTCAAACTGGCGGCGTGGGCGACGAATCCGATCACCGCGGGCCCCGCGAGTATCCCCGCATAACCCAACGTGGTAATGGCCGGCACGGCGATGCTTTCCGGCATGACCGTCTGCTTGCCCACCGCGGTGTACAGCACCGGCACAATGTTCGAACAACCGGCACCCAACAACGCATAACCCGCCAGCGCCGCTTCCCAGCTCGGGGCGAATGTGGCCAGAGCCAATCCCGCCGCCGCCGTCAGCCCACCGAACACAATCACCCGCGTCGCGCCCAGCCGCCGCACGATTGAATCACCGGTCAAGCGACCCACCGTCATGGTCAGCGCAAACGCTGCATAACCCAATCCGGCATAAGCCGTGTCGATCCCACGTTCCTGCGCCAAAAACACCGCGCTCCAGTCCAGCGCCGCACCTTCCGCGAGGAACACGATGAAGCACATCCCGCCGATAAACAGCACGATGCCATGGGGAACGGCGAACGCCGGCCCGGAACTCTCGCTGCCATACGGCAACATGTGCGGCACAGCTTTCAGCAGTGTGACCAGCAACAAGGCAATCACCACCAGCATCGCGCCCAGCGGCGAAAGCCCAAGGCCGAGCAGGGCACTGACGCCCGCTGCGCCGACGATCCCGCCCAGGCTGAACAACCCGTGGAATCCCGACATCATGTTTTTGCCGCTGGCGCGCTCGACGATTACCGCTTGCAGGTTCACCGTCGAATCCACCGTGCCCAGGCCAGCGCCGAACATGAACAAGGCGCCGATCAAGGCCGGAATCGACGACACCGTCGCCAGCAACGGCAGCGCTGCACAAATCAGCAAGGTCCCGCCGGTCGCCACCTTGCGGCAACCGAAGCGTGTGGCAAGGATACCGGCCAACGGCATCGCCAGTATCGAGCCCACGCCGAGGCACAGCAGCAACAAACCCAACGTGCCTTCGTCCAGCCCGGCCCGCGCCTTGGCATACGGCACCAGCGGCGCCCATGCGGCGATGCCGAAGCCGGCGATGAAAAAGGCGAGGCGCGTGGACATCTGTTCCAGGCGCCCGGGTACGAAGAGCGGTGGCGTGTGGATGGCGGTCATGAAAAGTCCTTGGTAACGCAGGTGACTGACTGTGTGCAGACCGCCATCCTTGCACATCAGTTCACCTGTCGCGAGCTTGAAGACTGCTCACAACCGCAGATCCAACGGACTAAAAGGTTCCCCGGGTGACGCTGGCTTCGCCGCTGGTGAAACTGACGTTCGGCCCCGGTTGCCAGCGCACGGTGTCAGGCAACTCTTTGTTGCGCAGGATACATTTCCATTCGATGACTTGTTTCGCTGGAAGGTCGATGACCCTGGTCCAGCGGTTCTCTTGTGGATTGTGCGTCAAGGCGATGGCATGGCGCGGGTCCCACGCGCCGAGTTCAATTGATGAGCCCACCGCGTAAACGGTTTGACCGAAGCGGGTGTCGGCGTAGTCGCAATTGAAGTGAACACCGATGAGCGATTGTTCGGCAGGCGTACTCCAAACGCGGATTTTATCGCCGTCCGCTGCCAGCGCCGGTTGACCCAGGCTTTGCGGCAGTTTGGTCAAATCCGAATCCAGTGCGATCACCAGGCTTTTCAGAGTGCCTGTGGTGGTGGCGACCATCCCGGAATACTGCGGATGAAAGCGGATCCCGGAGTCTGCCTTGATGCCAGCCTCCTTGCGTAGCCTGATCAACTGGCGAATCAAATCGCCCCGTTGCCAGTCGTACATGTCCGGCCAGTACACCGCGGGTGTGCCGGGGCTGCTGAGGATATAGGCGTAGGCTTGATTACGCCGCTCTTCCGGCAACGGCCAGTGATGTTGTCCTTGATACGGTCCCGGTGAGTAGCCGGTGTCATGGTTATCCACAAAGGTTACGGCGACTGCGCGCCAGGCCGGATTCGGGTTACCGTTGAGCCCGTGCCGCCATTCGGCGAGCGAGCCGTTTTGCATGCGTTCCTTGAGGGCAAAGTCGAAGACCGTACAGTGCGAGCGGTCCGACCAGTCCTTGAGTGCATCCTGCCAACTGGCTTTATGGCGCCAGTCACCTTCAGGGTACTCATTGGGGCCTTTCCACATTTCACCGATGCAAAACTGCTGGTTGCCAAAAGCCTGCATCCAGCGATCAACCGTTTCCGCTGCGTAGCCGCGGACGAAGTCGAAGCGCAGGCCTTTGGCGCCGTAGTGGTCACGCAGGTTGATGAGTTCCTTTTCGAAGGTGGCGAATACTGCTGTGTTGGCGGTATTCAGATCCGCCGCGCCGTCCATGAAGGCATCGCCTTCGTCGCATTGCGCGCAGTCGTGACGCCACTCGTTTTGTCCCCTGGGAAACTGCGAATAGACGTCTTTATCGTTCATGTGATTGGGCACGATGTCGTACACCACTTTCACGCTGGCCTGACTCAGCGCACTGGCGGCGTGCTGCAGTTGTGCATCGCTGCCGTAGTGGCTGTTCTTGTCGAAGCTGTGCCAGAAGTAGCCTTCGCCGCCGCCTTCTGCCGAAACAGTTTTCCATTGGGAAACGTCGTTCCAGGGGGGAGGCATCCACAGGGCGGTGAAGCCATCGCTGCCAATCTGACCGGCCATGCGCGTCAGCACCGCGTACCATTTTTCCGTCGGGTTGCGGCTGGCGTTCCAGTGGAACCCTTGCAACAGGATTTCCTCGCCACCGCCATTGCGTACCGGCTCATCGGCGATTGCCGCCTCGCTCAAGGTCAGTGTTATCAGGAGAGTGGGCAGGGAAGTCCGTTTCATGGTGTCACCGGGCAGTAGTGGCCAGGATTCAACTCTGAGCTGGCGAGGCGAGGATGTCTGCTGTCATTAATGACAGGGCACGGCAACAGTTCGCGATAAAAACCGGGCGCTTGGTAACTGGAATTTTCGACGCGGCAATATTTGCTGTCGTCTTCCGTGAGGCCCTAAAGTACAGGCTCTTTTCTGGCTAATCTCAGGACCGGTACATGACGCGGCTCTACGATGCACGAGGCAACATTTATAGGGTCGTGGCGCCCGAGGCATTGCGCCTACAGGGTATCGCTGTACCCGATCAGGCCGGCTACGCCGCGCAAACCCGCGAAGAGTGGGCGTTGGCGGCCATCGAGGCGTGTTGTTCATGGGCTCCCGGCACGCAACCAGCGGGAAGCAAGGACCATTGCAGCGACGGTCTTCTGGTCGGCCCGTTCCAGTCCTCGCCGCCCTTCGATTTGTTGATCGTCAATACTGACGGCACCCTGGCCGAGCGCAGTGGCAACGGGCTGACGATATTCTCACAGGCGCTCAGCGACCAGGGGTTTTTGCCCAGCGACGAAGCCTGTTTACTCAGGGTTCACCACGACAAATCCGACACCCCTTCACCGGGGCAGACATCGGTGAAAGCCGCGCAAGTCGAGGGCGTGCAAGGTTTCTGGCTTGACCTCGGCCGGCCAGGGTTCGGGCCGTCGGCGGTCAGTGCCGTTGGCGTCGAAACGGCGCTGTTGAACGGCCGCGAACTCAGCCACGTGCAATCCTTGTCAGCACTCAATGGCGCTTGGTCGCGCAGCCAATTCGCGCGGGTCGGCAATCCACATTGCGTGACGCTGGTGGACAGCGCCGAGCACTTGCCGAGTAACGAGCAGATGCGCGAGCCGGCGTTGGGTGATGGGCTGACGCGTATCGCCTATGCCATGCCGACCGGGGCAGGGCGGCCGTGTCCGGCGGGGATCAACCTGCAATGGGCGATGCATGAGTCCGGGCAGCATGTGGTCGCACGAGTATTCGAACGAGGCGAGGGGCCAACGGCGTCGTCGGGCACCAGTGCCAGTGCGGTGGCGTGTGCGGCGTGGCGCGTGGGTTGGGTCAGTGCCGGCGAGGTGAAAGTGACCATGCCCGGTGGCACGGCGCCGATTTTGCTGGAGGAAGAGCAGGGGGAATTGAGTCGGGTCAGCTTGTTTGGGACGGCTCGATTGAGCGGTTGACGATTAGATCGCTATCGCGGGCAAGCCCGCTCCCACAGGACCGTAGTCGTACACAAATATTGTGTCCACTGAAGATCACTGTGGGAGCGGGCTTGCCCGCGATGGCGTCAGTCCAGCCAACGCAAGTCTCAACTCAGACCACTAAACTCCACCACCGGCTGCGTCCGCTTCATCAACACCTTGCCACCGCGCACCGAATACAGCGGCAACCCCTGGCTGCGGATCACCTCGTAATCATTCTCGGCAGAAAGAATCAGCAAGTTCGCCGGCCGCCCCGGTTCCAGCCCGTAGCGATCACCCAAGGCCAAGGCCTTGGCGCTGTTGTCGGTGACCAGGTCCAGCGCGCTTTGCAGATTGCGGTAACCGAGCATGTGACAGATGTGCAGCCCCGCTTCGAGTACCCGCAAAATGTTGCCGTTGCCCAGCGGATACCACGGGTCGACGATTGAATCCTGGCCGAAACACACGTTCATGCCCGCTTCGAGCAATTCGTTGACCCGGGTTACGCCACGGCGTTTCGGGAAATTGTCGAAGCGTCCTTGCAGGTGAATGCTTTCGGTGGGGCACGAAACAAAACTGATGCCCGAATGCCCGAGCAGGCGAAACAGTTTGGCGCAGTAGGCGTTGTCGTAAGAACCCATCGCTGTGGTGTGGCTGGCGGTGACCCGCGAGCCCATGTCGCGGCTGCGGGCTTCTTCGGCCAGCACTTCGAGAAAGCGCGAGTGCGGGTCGTCGGTTTCATCGCAATGCACGTCCACCAGGCAACCGGTGCGCTCGGCCAGGTCCATCAGGAACTTCACCGAGCTGACGCCTTGATCGCGGGTGTATTCGAAATGCGGAATGCCACCGACCACGTCGGCGCCCATGTGAATCGCTTCCTCCATCAAGTCCCGGCCGTTGCGGTAGGACTCGATGCCTTCCTGGGGGAACGCGACGATTTGCAGGTCGATCAGGTGACGGCTTTCCTCGCGCACTTCGAGCATGGCCTTCAGTGCGGTCAGTTGCGGGTCGGTAACGTCGACGTGGGTGCGCACATGCTGGATGCCGTGGGTGGCGAGGCTTTCAATGGTCTTTTTGGCCCGGGTCTTGGTGTCTTCCAGGGTGATGGTCGCCTTGCGTTCACCCCAGCATTCGATGCCCTCGAACAGCGTGCCGCTCATGTTCCAGCGCGGTTCGCCGGCGGTCAGGGTCGCGTCGAGGTGAATGTGCGGCTCGACAAAGGGCGGCACCACCAGATTGCCGCCGGCATCCAGATCGTCCGGCCCCAGGGTCGGCGCCTCGGTCTGGCGCGCGATGTTGCTGATCAGGCCGTTTTCCAGGTGCAACTCATGCAGGCCTTCCTGGTTGCGCAGCCGGGCGTTGATGATGTGCATCAGGAGAGTCCTTTTAGATAGACAGTGACTGTAAGTTAGCGCGATGGGGGCAATTTCTGCCAGCGGCATTGGGCAGCGCTACAGAAAAAAGATCGCAGCCTGCGGCAGCTCCTACAGGGACCGGTGTAGGAGCTGCCGCAGGCTGCGATCCTTTGATGTTAGAGCGGCAAGAATCTCAGAAGCGCAGCAACAATGGCTTCAGGCGCATCTTCCTGCACCAGATGTCCGGCGTTCGGGACCGGATGGAACTGTGCGCCAGGAATCATTTGCTGCAAGGCGCGCCCGCGTTCGATGGGAATCCACTGATCGTCTTCGCCCCAGAGAATTTGCACCGGGCAACGAATCGTCGGGTACAGGCCCTCGGCCTCGCGGGTGTAGCGCTCGTCCATCTGGGCGATCTGCCGATAAAACGCCGCTTGCCCCGGATCACCCAGCCACGGTTGCACATAGGGCGCGAGTTCATCGTCGGGAATTTCGCGCTTGATCGCCCCGCGAATGTAAGCCGGCACGATGGCTCGCTGAATGTAGTCGGGCAACCCACTGAACGCCGCTTCATGCTGACGCACGTGTTGCACGAACGGCGAGCCCCAGGGCGTCAGCGCCACCGGGTCGATCAGTGTCAGGCTGCGGTAATCCTTGCCGTTCAAAAGATGCGCGCGCAGGACGGTCGCACCGCCAAAGTCATGGGCCACCACGTCGGGATTATCCAGGCCCCAGTGTTCCAGCAGTTGTGCCAATAACTCGTTCTGCACGCCCAATGAAACGTCACCCTCGACTTTTTCGGATAGCCCATAGCCGAGCAGGTCGAAGTAGTGAATGCGGTGCGTGGTGATGAAATGCGGCGCAATCCGGTGCCATACATAAGAAGAGAAGGGCGTGCCGTGCACGAACACCAACGGCGGGCCATCACCGCGTACGGCATAGCGAACGGAGTGCCCGTTGAAGCGATAGGTTTGAGGTAATGGCCAATCAGTCATGCGCGTGTCCTCTTGGCTGGGGCGAGCCAAAAAGCATAGGCAAAAAAAAACAGCCTTTGAAGGCTGTTTTTTGTATCACTGACGAAACGCAGCTCTGTTGGCTTACTCGCCGCGATAGATGCAACCGCTGGTGCACGTCTCGTGGATGCGAATCGCGCTGAGCTCCGGCAGCAGCGGCTTGAGTTCCGCCCAGATGAATTTGGCCAGCACTTCACTGGTCGGGTTTTCCAGGCCAGGAATATCGTTCAGGTAGTTGTGGTCCAGACGCTCGTACAGCGGCTTGAAAATCGCCTTGATTTCCGAGAAATCGCGGATCCAGCCGGTGTGCGGATCAAGATCGCCGCTCAGGTGAATTGCCACTTTGAACGAGTGGCCGTGCAGGCGTCCGCACTTGTGGCCGTCCGGGACGTGAGGCAGGCGGTGGGCGGATTCGAAAGTAAACTCTTTGAAAATTTCCACAGTGTTTTCAGCTCTGTTCAGGTGACGTTCGCCGCAGCGATTCGGGCAGGCGGCGAGTTTAACAGCTTGTCCTGACTAAAGGGTCAGCAAGCGTTCGCCGAGGCGACCGTTGGCGGCGAGTTCGAGAAATTCATCGCCCAGCCGACGGCTTTCATCCATCGCCGCGCGCCAGTATTTCTGCCGGGCCGGGGAATCGCCCATGAAACGCTTGAAGTCGTCTCGGTCCGGCAGTTTGCCGTAAGGCAGGCGCGCCAGGTATTCCTTCGACGGTGCCAGCAACAGCACATTTTGCAGGCGTTGCGGACAAGCGCGGCGCCATGGCAGGGTCTTGTCGAACCAGCCGGGAATGACCCGGTCGGTGAAATGTGGATAGAGCACGATGTCATCGCCGCTGTAGGGCAGGTCGAGGTGATAGTCCAGCAGGCCGCCGTCGCGGAACGTGCCGGCACCGGCGCCCGGCAGGTCGCGCACGCCTTCCATCACCATCGGGATCGACCCCGAGGCGAGCAGGGCCTGGCGCAGATTGTTGGCATCGAGTACGACGAAGCGCGACGGGAAGTCGTTCAGCGCGTTGACCGGTGGCGCCAGGCGCGGGTCGTGGATGATCAGTCGCTCGAAGTGTCGCGACAGCCGGGCGCGACCGCGCAGGTTGTCGGCGATCACCGAAGACAAGCCCAGGCCCAACCGCCCGCGATGATCGTCGGCGAGCAGGCCGTGGCTTTTGACCACCATGATGTTCAAGCGGTAATGGGCGTTTTCGAGGAGGGTTGCATCGCGGCCGTCGAGCAAGTCATCGAGCATGCGCCGCGAACTCTGGCTGATCTGCGCCATGGTCACGCCCTTGGCGAAACTCTGCTCGGTGTAGAGGTGGCCGAGACGGCGGATGCCTTCGGCGGCGTCCGGCAGGCAGGCACTGGCGAAGCGCCAGGAGCCCACCGACGCACCGATCAACGAGCGCTCCCGTGGCGCCGCCGGCAGCCATTCGCCGAACAGCGCCAGGTCCAGCCCCTGAATTCCCAGTGCCTTCGGGCCACCCGCAGCGCCCGGCAGTGTGCCGACATCGGCAGCATTCAGGCCGTTTTCACGAATGCGCGCCAAGGCACGCGGCCCGGCCTTGAGCGTCAGGGAAGGGAACTTGATGTGGATGGCGGTCATACCGGTCTCTGTGTCTGGCTAGCGGGGAATTATAATCGCGGCCGAAGCTATCAATGGAGCTGCCGAAGGCTGCGATCTTTTGATCTTGATTTTTGGCATCCATGAAGCTGCCGAAGATCAAAAGATCGCAGCCTTCGGCAGCTCCTACAGTGGGATTCTATTCTGTGGTCAATGATGGCAATTCAGTTTCAATTAAGTTCGTATCGCTAAGGTGCACCCCGTAGGCAACACATAAAAGAATACGGAGACACCCATGAAAACCCTGACTGCCCTGTTCACCGCGTCCATCATCGGTCTCACCGCCAGCATCGCCCATGCCCGCGATCTGGGGCCGGATGAAGCCTTGCGGCTGCGCGACGCTGGTACCATTGTCTCGTTCGAGAAACTTAACGCCACCGCACTGGCCAAACACCCGGGCTCCACCGTCACCGAAACCGAGCTGGAAGAAGAGTACGGCAAGTACATCTACCAGATTGAACTGCGCGACCCGCAGGGCGTCGAGTGGGATCTGGAATTAGACGCGGTCGGTGGGCAGGTACTCAAGGATCATCAGGATTCGTAATGACGCTGTTTTCATTTACACACTGGCGCGCCAGCAGCCGATGGGCACTGGCGCTGCTGGCTTTCTGCTCGGTGGTCATGGCCCGCGACCTGGACCAGGACGAAGCCCTGCGCCTGCGCCAACAAGGTGTGATCCTGCCGCTTGAGCAGTTGTTGCAGCAGGCGCTGGACCGCTATCCCGGAGCCAAACTGCTGGAAGCCGAGCTTGAAGAGAAGCACGACGTCTACATTTATGAAGTCGAGTTGCTGACCACCGAAGGCGTGGTCCGTGAGCTCGACCTCGATGCCGCCACCGGCCGTTTACTGAAAGACAAGGAAGATTGACCGATGCGTTTGCTCCTGGTGGAAGACCACGTGCCCCTGGCCGACGAACTGATGGCCGGCCTCAATCGCCAGGGTTACGCCGTGGATTGGCTGGCCGACGGTCGCGACGCGGTGCATCAGGGCAGCACCGAACCCTATGACCTGATCATCCTCGACCTCGGTCTGCCGGGTGTTCCGGGGCTGGAAGTGCTGGAGCAGTGGCGGTCCGGTGGACTGGCCACGCCGGTGCTGATCCTCACCGCCCGCGGTTCCTGGGCCGAGCGCATCGAGGGGCTCAAGGCCGGCGCCGACGATTACCTGACCAAGCCTTTTCACCCGGAAGAACTGCACCTGCGCATTCAGGCATTGCTGCGCCGCTCCCACGGCCAGGTCAATCAACCGACGCTCAAGGCTGCCGGGCTGCAACTGGATGAAGGCCGGCAATGCGTGACCCGCGACGGCGCAGAGATTCAGCTGACCGCCGCCGAATTCCGTTTGCTGCGTTATTTCATGCTGCACCCCGAGCAGATCCTCTCCAAAAGCCACCTCGCCGAACACCTCTACGACGGCGAAACCGAGCGCGACTCCAACGTGCTGGAGGTCCACGTCAATCACCTGCGACGCAAGCTCGGCAAAAGTGTGATCGAAACCCGTCGCGGCCAGGGTTACCTGTTCGGCGGGCAAGCGCGGTGAGGTCGATCCAGCGTCGCTTGAGCCTGGGCCTGATCAGCGTGATGGTGGTGGTCGGCCTGATACTGGCGCAAACCAGTTTGTGGTTGTTCGAAATGGGCCTGCAACGCTACCTCGAAGCCGGGCTGCGCAATGACAGCGAGAACCTGTTGGTGGCGCTGGTGCGCGGTCCGCAAGGCTTGCAGCTGGATGAGCGACGCCTGTCACCGGCCTATCAGCGGCCATTTTCCGGGCATTATTTCCGTATCGACTTTGCCGACAGCCATTGGCGCTCCCGTTCGTTGTGGGACCAGGAGCTGCCACGCCTCGACCATCCCGGCCTGCACAGCAACCTGCAATTGGGCCCGGAAGGGCAGCAGTTGCTGGTGCTGCGTTCGGACTATCGCCGCCTCGGCCAGTCGATCTCCATCAGCGTGGCGCAGGATTACACGCCGGTACGCGAGAGCTTTCAGCGGATGCAGCAGGTCGGGCTCGCACTCGGGCTGGCGGGGTTGTTGCTGATTTTGCTGTTGCAGCGCATCACCGTGCGCCGTGCTCTGCGGCCACTGGAAAAGGCCCGCGAACAGATCGCCCAGTTGCAGCAGGGTCAGCGCTCGCAACTCGACGATCAGGTGCCGGTGGAACTGGAACCGCTGGTGGCGCAGATCAATCATTTGCTGACCCACACCGAAGACAGCCTCAAGCGTTCGCGCAATGCCCTGGGCAATCTCGGCCATGCCTTGAAAACCCCGTTGGCGGTGCTGTTGAGCCTGGCGTCGAGCGAGCAACTCGACGCCCATCCGAAACTGCGCAAGATCCTCAAGGACCAGTTAGAGCAGGTGCAGCAGCGGCTCAATCGCGAACTCAACCGCGCTCGCTTGTCCGGGGATGCCTTACCGGGCGCGCTGTTTGACTGCGACGCCGAACTGCCGGGATTATTGGCGACGTTGAACATGATTCACGGCGAACATCTGGACCTGAGCTATCGCGCCCCGACGGGGCTGCAACTGCCGTGGGACCGCGAAGACCTGTTGGAACTGCTGGGCAATCTGCTGGACAACGCCTGCAAATGGGCGGACGCCGAGGTTCGGCTGAGTGTGGTCGAGAAAGCGGATGGCTTTGAGCTGAGCGTCGAAGATGACGGGCCGGGCATTCCCGAAGACCGGCGTGATCAGGTGTTCAGTCGTGGCACACGGCTGGATGAACAGACTGATGGGCATGGTCTTGGTCTGGGGATCGTGCGGGACATCGTCGACACGTGGGGCGGGGAATTGCGCTTGGAAGAAAGCGAGTGGGGCGGGTTGAAAGTGCTGATCGAACTGCCAAAACGCATCTGAAGACACACCGCAAACCCTGTAGTAGCGAGCCTGCTCGCGATCGCGGTGTGTCAGCCAACAAGTTCATCGACTGACACTGCGCTATCGCGAGCAGGCTCACTCCTACAGGGAAACGCATCAGGCTCAGGTGTGATGAATCTCCCTATCCTTGGTTTCCGGCATGAAGAAAATGCCCAGGATCGCCGTCATCACCGCGATCACAATCGGATACCACAGCCCGTAGTAGATATCACCGGTCGCCGCCACCATGGCGAAGGCCACCGTCGGCAGGAAACCGCCGAACCAGCCGTTGCCGATGTGGTAGGGCAGCGACATCGAGGTGTAGCGGATGCGCGCCGGGAACAGTTCCACCAGCCAGGCGGCGATCGGGCCGTAAACCATGGTCACGTAGATCACCAGGATCGTCAGCAGCAGCAACACCATCGGGTAGTTGGTCTTGGCCGGGTCAGCCTTCTCGGGGTAACCGGCCTCTTTGAGGGCGGTAACGAGCGTGGCGGTGAAGGCGTCGTTCTGGGTCTTGAAGTCGGCGGCCGGCATGCCGGTGCCCTCAAAACTCTGGATCACTTTCTCGCCAATGCGCACCTGCGCCACGGTGCCGGGTTCAGCCTTGACGTTCTGATAGGGGATCGCCCGTTTGGCCAACACGGTTTTCGCCAGGTCACAGGAACTGGTGAATTTGGCCTTGCCCACCGGGTCGAACTGGAACGAACACTGGTCGGGGTTGGCGATCACCGTCACCGGGTTTTTCTCCTGCGCGATGAACACGTCAGGGTTACCGTACTGGGTCAGCGCATGGAAAATCGGGAAGTACGTGAGCGCCGCGAGAATGCAGCCGGCCATGATGATGCCCTTGCGGCCGATGCGGTCGGACAGGCTGCCGAAGATGACGAAGAATGGCGTACCGATCAGCAGCGAGCCCGCGATCAGCAGGTTGGCGGTCTGCGGGTCGATCTTCAGGGTTTGCAACAGGAAGAACAGCGCATAGAACTGCCCGGTGTACCAGACCACGGCTTGGCCGGCAGTCCCGCCGAGCAGCGCCATGATCACGATCTTCAGGTTGTCCCAACGGGCGAATGACTCGGTCAGCGGTGCCTTCGAGGCTTTGCCTTCAGCCTTCATTTTCAGGAACACCGGCGACTCGCTGAGTTGCAGACGGATGTACACCGAAATGATCAGCAGCAGGATCGACAGCAGGAAGGGAATCCGCCAGCCCCAGGCTTCGAAGGCTTCAGTGCCGAGGATGGTGCGGCAGGCGAGGATCACCAGCAGCGAAAGAAACAGGCCGAGGGTCGCGGTGGTTTGAATCCACGAGGTGAAATAACCGCGTTTGCCTTTCGGTGCATGTTCGGCGACGTAGGTTGCCGCACCGCCGTATTCACCGCCAAGGGCCAGGCCTTGCAGCAGGCGCAAGGTGATCAGGATGATCGGCGCCGCCACGCCAATGGTCGCGTAGCCGGGCAGGAAACCCACCACCGCTGTGGAAATACCCATGATCACGATGGTGATGAGGAAGGTGTGTTTGCGCCCGATCATGTCGCCCAGCCGACCGAACACAATCGCCCCGAAGGGCCGCACGGCAAAGCCTGCGGCGAAGGCGAGCAAGGCAAAGATAAAGGACGTGGTCTCGTTGACGCCGGCGAAGAAGTGCTTGGCGATGATCGCCGCGAGGGAGCCGTAGAGGTAAAAGTCGTACCACTCGAACACGGTGCCCAGGGACGAGGCGAAGATGACCTTGCGCTCCTCCTTGGTAATCCCGCGGTTGGGTGCGCTGCCCGTGGTTGTGTTGTCGATTGCCGCCATGAGTTTTCTCCGTTGTTCTTGTTAGGCCGGAGCACCTCTCAATTTTTGCCGTACCCGGGCCATTGGACACAGACTGACGGCCTCGCATCGCTGCAAGGTTTCATGAAGCATAATCGGCTTTGGGTAGATATCCACTCGCCATCATGAAAGAGAAATCGACATGTGCGCGAAATCTGTAGGAGCTGAGCTTGCTCCGGGCGGCGTTCCGACGATGGCGGTGGGTCAGACATATTGATACTGAATGTATCGCCGCCATCGCGAGCAAGCTCGGCTCCTACAAGGATGGGTCATGTCTTAAACCCGGAACTGATCCATCAAACCTTGCTGATGGTTGGCCAGGCAATTAAGCGACTGGCTGACCCGCGCCGATTCATTGGCCTGCCCAGACAGCGATTCGGTCACGTCGCGAATGGTCGCCACGTTGTTGTTGATCTCCTCGGCCACCGCGCTTTGCTCTTCGGCGGCGCTGGCGATTTGCAGGTTCATGTCGCTGATCACGGTCACCGCGTCGCCGATCTGTCGCAGCGCCGTCACGGCCTGCCCAACCTGTTCGACGCTGCCCTGGGCCTGGCGATGGCTGTTGCCCATCGAACCGACCACATCCTGAGTGCCGCTTTGCAGTTGTTCGATCACCAGGCGGGTTTCTTCGACCGACTCCTGGGTGCGTCGCGCCAGGTTGCGCACTTCATCGGCCACCACCGCAAAACCACGCCCGGCCTCACCGGCACGCGCCGCTTCGATCGCCGCGTTGAGTGCCAACAGGTTGGTCTGCTCGGCGATGGCGCGGATGACTTCCAGCACCGAACCGATTTTCTCGCTGTTGGCCGCCAGGCCTTCGACCTGAACCATGGCCGCGCTCATGTCGGCAGCGAGGTTGTCGATGCTGGTGGTCGTGCGGTCAATCACGGACAAGCCCCGGCGGGTCGCTTTGTCAGCATCCTTCGCAGCCTGTGCCGCTTGTGCCGCGCTGCGGGCGACGTCCTGGGCGGTGGCGCTCATTTCGTGGGACGCGGTGGCGACCTGATCCACCTGACGGTACTGCTGTTCCATGCCGGCGCTGGTCTGGGTGGCGATGGCGGACGACTGGTCTGCCGTGCTGCGGGCGTCCTGCACCGAGCGTTTCACCTCGGCGATGATCGGTTGCAGCTTGTCGAGGAAACGGTTGAACCAGCCGGCCAAGTGCCCCAGTTCATCCTGTTTGTCATAGGCCAGACGGCGGGTCAGATCGCCTTCGCCACTGGCGATGTCCTCGAGCATGCGGGCCACGCCGAGGATCGGCTTGGTCACGCTGCGCGCCATCAGCCACACCAGCAGCAGGCCGATCAATGCGGCCAGCACGCCCAGGCCGAGTTCGGTCAGGGTGCCAGCGGTGTTGCTGTCATCCAGTTGCTTTTTCAGGGTTTCAGCAGGGCCGACCAGCACTTTCTCCGGCACGTCGAGCAACACGCCCCAGGCTTTGCCGCCCGGAATCGGCTGGAATGGCGCCAGCACTTTCAGTTGTTGATTGCTGTGCAGGCTGCTGGTGTTGCTGCTGGTGGCGAGCAGGCGCATCAGCTCGGCGCCGCTGGTCTTGTCCACGGTTTCCAGGCGCTGGCTGAGCTTGCTCGCATCCGCGCTGTAACCGGCGAGCAAACCGGCCGGGCTGACGATGCTGACGCTGGTCTGGCCGTCGTAGAGTTTCTTGCTCGCGCTCTGGCTGAGGGTTTGCAGGCTGTTGAGGTTGATATCCACCGACAGCGAAGCGATGATCTTGCCGTTGACCATCAGCGGGAAGACGATGCTGGTCATCAGCACGTTGTGACCGTCGATTACATAAAAGTAGGGCTCGATCACGCAGGGCTTGAGGCTGGTGCGCGGGCAGGTGAACCAGGCGTTGGCCGCCTCGCCGCTGGGGCCGGTGCGGGTGTCGGCCATGTCGCTTTCCGGCAAGGGCATGGAGGTCAGCTTGCCCGGCGTCGGTTGCGACCAGTACAGGGCAAAGCGGCCCTTCTCGTTACTGCCGACTTCGCTCTGATCGGCGAACAGTTCGTCCTTGCCGTCCAGCCCATTGGGTTCGAACACCAACGACAAACCGAGCAACTCAGGATTGGCTTGCAGCGCCGATTTGACCTGACGAGTCAGGTCTTCGCGCAGGTCGAAGGCATCGAGAAAGCGCTTCTCGGCCTGGTCGCGCAGGAACAGCACCTGACGCGAAAAGCCGTGGCCATATTGATAGGCGTCCATGAACTGCTGGCGAATGACCAGCGCCTGGTTTTCACCCTGGGACTCGATCCGCGCCTGTGCCGCTTCATTCAGCATCTCCATGCTCGAGGCTTTCACCAGCTCGGAGCTGTGCTCCATGCGATACAGCGAAAGACCTACCAGCAGGGTCACAATGCCCGCCAGGCACAGCCCGGCCAGCAGGGTGATTTTCCATTGGATGGAAAGTTGTCTGAGCGACATGGAGACGTCCTTATTCGATAAATATCTGAGACTTTGCGCTGTAACGGCTGCAAAAGAGCTTTCTTTATCCCTCCCGTCGAATAACGGAGTGTCCTCTGTAGGAGCTGCCGAAGGCTGCGATCTTTTGATTTTTACGTCCTCGGCGGCGTTGAAGATCAGGAGATCGCAGCCTTCGGCAGCGCCTACACGAGCAAGTCTTGGCTTTGACAAGGAAGGCCTGCTGCGGCAAAGTGCGCGCCCTTCTAATAAGACCCATTCTTCAACCCGCTGGCCGCTGATGCAGACGCCCGGCTGGACTCTTTTCGCTTGTCTGGAGAACGACAATGAATGCAGTAATTGCCGCGGTCGGCATCATGCTGATACTCAGCCTGTCCCGCGTGCATGTGGTGATCGCGCTGATCGTCGGTGCGCTGGTGGGTGGTTTGACCGGTGGCCTGGGGATCGAAGCGACGCTGAAAGCCTTCAACAGTGGCCTCGGCGGCGGGGCGACGGTGGCGTTGTCCTACGCGTTGCTCGGTGCTTTCGCGGTGGCGATTGCCAAGTCCGGCATGGCCCATGCCCTGGCCGACAAGGCGTTGGCAATGGTCGATCGCCAGCACGCCACGGGCGGTGGCCAGGTCAAGTGGCTGTTGATCGGCCTGCTGTGGGTGGTGGCCATTGCCTCGCAGAACATCTTGCCGATACATATCGCCTTCATTCCCTTGCTGGTGCCGCCGCTTCTTTATGTACTGACCAAGTTGCAACTGGATCGCCGGTTGATCGCCTGTGTCATCACCTTCGGCCTTATCACCCCGTACATGTTCCTGCCGGTGGGTTTCGGCAACATCTTTCTCAATGAAATCCTGCTGGCCAACGTCGCCCGCAGCGGCGTGGACATCAGCGGCATCAATGTCACCCACGCCATGGGCATTCCGGCGCTGGGCATGGTCGCGGGCCTGCTGATTGCGTTTGTCAGCTATCGCAAAAAGCGTGTCTACGATCTGACAAAGATCGAGCAAGTCGAGCAGGTCGCGGTGCAATACAACCCGATGAGTCTGCTGGTGGCGGGTGTGGCGATTGCGGCGGCGTTCATCATTCAGTTGTTGCTGGACTCGATGATTATCGGTGCGCTGGCCGGTTTTCTGATCTTCTCGGTGTCGGGCATCGTCAAGTGGCGCGACACCGACGACCTGTTCACCGAAGGCATGAAGATGATGGCGATGATCGGCTTCATCATGATCGCCGCGTCCGGGTTTGCCGAAGTGATGAAGGCTACCGGTGAGGTGCAAACGCTGGTCGAATCGTCGGCGGCGTACATCGATCACAGCAAGGGCGTCGGCGCCTTGTTGATGTTGCTGGTAGGTTTGCTGGTGACCATGGGCATCGGTTCGTCGTTCTCCACCGTGCCGATCCTGGCGGCGATCTTCGTGCCGCTGTGCGTGCAACTGGGCTTCAGTCCATTGGCGATCGTGTGCATCGTCGGCACCGCCGGCGCCTTGGGCGACGCGGGTTCACCGGCCTCCGATTCGACCCTCGGCCCGACCTCCGGCCTGAACATCGACGGCCAGCACCATCACATCTGGGACACCGTGGTCCCGACCTTCCTGCACTACAACCTGCCGCTGCTGGTGTTTGGCTGGGTGGCTGCGATGGTCTTGTAACCCCGGCGCTCTCTGTAGGAGCACGGCTTGCCGGCGATAGCGTTCTCAAGGACGCAATCGCCGGCAAGCCGTGCTCCTACAGTTTTTTGTTCGCGTGCCGTTAAAGCCTTTACCCACGCCAACAAAATCAAAAGAGTGAACGTCATGCGCATGAGCCTGAAGGCTAAAGTCCTGTCCCTTGCCGTCCTCCCGGTGTTGCTCTTCGCGCTGGTCATCAGCCTGACCACGTTGTTTATCCTGCAAGGCCAGGCCCGCCAAGAGGTCGAGGTCACCCGCGAGCGCCTGCTCAGCGATGCCAAGACGACCCTGCAAAGTTACGTCGCCGTGGCCATGACCACGATCAAGCCGCTGTACGACGCTGCTGCTCAAGGCGATGACGCCGCACGGGCCCAGGCGATCAAGTTGCTGTCGAGCATCAGTTACGGCAAGGACGGTTACTTCTTCGGCTACGACTCCAACACTGTGCGCCTGTTCAAGGCCAAAGATCCGGAAGGCGTGGGCAAGAGCTTCAAGGACAACCGCGACCCGAACGGTGTCTACGTCAATCGTGATCTGGTGAAAGTGGCCAAGGAAGGTACGCATTACCTGCAATATAGCTCGCCGCTGCCGGGCAACAGCCAGGTGCTGGTGCCCAAACTCGGCTACACCGAATACTTGCCGAAGTGGGATATGGCGGTGGGTACGTCGGTCAACCTCGACGGCATCGAAGCGCAAGTCGCGGTGGTCGAGGCCAAGGTTCAGGAGCGCATGCAAGGCGTGGTGCTGAGCATTGTCGGCGTAGCCGTGGTGGTGCTGTTGCTGATCGCTGCGGCCGGGATGCTGTTGGCCAACACCATTCTGCGTCCGCTGAACCTGATGAAAGCCAACCTTGACGACATCGCGGCAGGCGAGGGCGACCTGACCCGTCGCCTGACCATCACCAGCCAGGATGAACTGGGCGAACTGGCCGGCTCGTTCAACCGTTTCGTCGACAAGATCCATGGCCTGGTGCGCCAGATCACCGAAATGACTTCGCAACTGACCGGGCTGGTGACGCAGGTGTCCGACCAGGCCCATCGTTCGGACAAGGCCATGGAGCGTCAGCGTCACGAAACCGATCAGGTCGCCACGGCGATCAACGAAATGTCCGCCGCTGCCCAGGAAGTGGCCAAGAGTGCGCAAAACGCGGCGGTGGCTGCCCAGCAGACCGACGAAGAAGGCCAGGCCGCCAAGCGTGTGGTGGCCGGCAGCATCGTCAAGATTCATGCACTGGTTGATGACATTCGCAGCAGCGGCGTATCGCTCGACAGCCTGCAAAAAGACGTGTCGTCGATCGTCAGCGTGCTCGGGGTGATCCGCTCGATTGCCGAGCAGACCAACCTGCTGGCGCTCAACGCCGCCATCGAAGCCGCTCGCGCCGGTGAGGCCGGGCGTGGGTTTGCGGTGGTCGCTGATGAGGTGCGGGCGCTGGCAAGCCGTACGCAAATCAGCACCCAGGAAATCCAGGGCATGATCGACCGTTTGCAGGCCGGCACCCAGTCGGCGGTGGAAGCCATGCGCCGCTCCAGCGAGGCTGGTGACGGAACGTCCGCGCAGGCCAACGAGGCGGGCACCTCGCTCGACACCATGGCGCAGTTGATCGCCACCATCAATTCGATGAACGCGCAGATCGCCAGCGCCGCCGAAGAGCAAACCGCCGTGGCTGAAGAGATCAACCGCAGCGTGCATCAGATTGCGGTGGCGGTGGACAACGTTGCCGGCGAAACCCAGCTCGGTGCGCAGACCTCCCGCAGTCTCGCGGATCTGGGGCAGCGGTTGGGCAGTTTGGTGGGGCAGTTCCGGATCTGACGGTCCCCTTAAACCTGTGGGAGCGGGCTTGCTCGCGAATGCGGTATGTCAGTCAATACATATGTTGACTGGTACACCGCATTCGCGAGCAAGCCCGCTCCCACATTGATCGAGGCGTTCGCACTACGGTCTATCCCAGTAGGGCACCTCGCCAAAGCACTCGACAAAGTAATCAATCACCGTTCTGACCTTAACCGACAAGCGTCGGCTGCCCGGCCAGAGCACGGCGATCTGCTGCGGCTCCAGGCTGTTTGACACCTGATAGTTCCTCAGCACCGGCACCAGCGTGCCGTTGCGCACCGCCTCACCAATCAACCACGACGGAAACATCACCAGCCCCAAGCCCTGTTCGGCGGCTTGCGTCAGGGTGTCGGCGTGGTTGCCGGTGATCGGCCCTTTCACCGAGTACGGCGTCCACGGCTGCTGGCCCTTGCGGAAAAACCAGCGTTGCAGCCCGGACACGCCTTTGTAGGCCAGGCACTGATGTTTGACGAGGTCGTCAGGATGCTGCGGCGTGCCGTGGCGTTCCAGGTAAGCGGGACTTGCCGCGACCTGAAAACGCTGGGGCGCCAGAACCCGCGCCTGCATGCTTGAGTCGTGCAGCGGTCCGATGCGAAACAGCAGGTCCGCGCCCTCCTGTAACGGTGCGACGTAGCTGTCGGTTTGCTGGATATCCAGTTGCAGCTTCGGATAGCGCGCGCACAACTGCCCCAGCCACGGTGTCAGATGCCGCTGGCCGAACACCACCGGCGCGTTGATCCGCACCAGCCCGCTTGGTTCGCTTTGCTGTTCCTGCAACGCCTGTTCGGCTTCCTCCAGTTGCACCAGCACCAATCGTGCGTGATCACCGAGCACTCGCCCGGCCTCGGTGGGTGTCACGGCGCGGGTGTGACGGTAGAGCAATTGCTGGCTGAGGGCCTGCTCCATCAACTGGATTTGTCGGGAAATCGAAGAGGGCGCCAGACCCTCACGGCGCGCGACTTCGGAAAAACTGCCATGGTCGAGCACCGCGACAAACAGCCGAAGTGCCTTGAATCCCAGTTCGTTGAGGCCGTGCATGGTGAATCCTGCTGTGCGAGTTACG
The DNA here is from genome assembly GCF_047784845.1 of Pseudomonas sp. NFX98. Taxonomy (NCBI): domain Bacteria; kingdom Pseudomonadati; phylum Pseudomonadota; class Gammaproteobacteria; order Pseudomonadales; family Pseudomonadaceae; genus Pseudomonas; species Pseudomonas sp. NFX98. The sequence goes on from NZ_JBLNNF010000015.1 coordinate 155,128, forward strand.
CAAAAGTGTTGTCAGGATGCTCCCATTTATCGCACAGCAACGGCAATCGATAATGCGCGCCATATTTCCTTTAACGGTGTTCTCTTATGCAGTCTTCCTCTCTCGACAACGTTGGTGCAGTAGCGGCGCCCGTCACCCGGCCGGGGTTGCGGCTGTTGCTGCTGCCGCTGGTGATTCTGGCCGGCATGGGGCTGTCCGTAGAGGCCGGTTTGCTCGGGCCGCTGGGCGTTCAGGTCGGTCACTTGTGGGCGACCTTGAGCATTTTCGGCGTTGGCTCGGCGATCCTTTTTTTCCTGTTGCTGCTCAGCGGCCCTCAAAAGGGGCCGGCCCTGAGCGAGCTGCCGCGCTGGCAATTGATCGGCGGTTTTCTCGGGCCGGTCTATGTGGTGGTGTTGACGTTGGCGACGCCGCACATTGGCATTGCGATGACCATGATCGCGATTCTCTCCGGGCAGGTCGGCAAAAGTGTGCTGATCGACCATTTCGGCTGGTTCGGCGCCACCCGTAAAAAGGTCAACGCTGAACGTTGGCTGGCCTTGCTGCTGATTGTTGCGGCGCTTGTTCTGATTGCTCGGGGGTAATGATGAATCTGATTATTTTGTTGGCGGTGGTTGTGGCGGCTGGCGCGGTGTTGAGTGTGCAAGCGGCGATCAATGGACGTTTGGGCGAGACGGTCGGTGTATTGCGCAGCAGTTTGCTGACCTTCGTGGTGGGCGCGGTGTTGACCGGGTTGCTGATTGTGTTTTTCGAGCCGGCCCATGCGGTGAGCCTGCTGGAGGTGCCGAAGTGGCAGCTTGGCGGGGCGTTGTTTGGGGTGGTCTACATGATGGTCATGGTCGGCGCGGTGCCGCGGGTGGGGACTGCGGTGGCGACGGTGGCGGTGATTGTCGGGCAGTTGGGGATGGGGATGTTGATCGATAATTTTGGCTGGTTGGGGAATCCGGCTATCGAGTTGTCGGGGAGTCGGGTGTTGGCGATGGTGCTTTTGGGGTTGGCGCTTGTGTTTATGTATCGCAGTAGTCGGCGTGCGGTTTGACCTTGGCGGCCTCTGGGCCGACCAGGCTCCTGGGGTTTTGTGTACATATCCGTTGCTGCGGTAACGGCGGCTTAGGGTTTCGCCCTTACGGCGACTCCCTTTTTTACAAGCGCCTAAAAAAGGAAGCAAAAAACGCTCGCCCCTTACGTACGGCCCCTCGCTAGGGCTCGGGGTTCCTTCGCTCCGGCATTCATCCGGGGGCATCGCCTCCGGTCTGCTTCGCGACGACCTCCTCTCGATGTGTGCGGCTTCGCCGCACGGCGCTGCGCGCCCACCCCCGGATAAACGCCTCCACTCAGCCTCCCGATGGGGCGGGTGGATCAAGATCAAAAGCGGCAGGCGAGCTAACGCTCGGCCTGTGGAGTGGTGAAAAGCGTGGGTGTACGCCGATCTGTTTTTGCTCTTATGTAGGAGCATGGCTTGCCAGCGATGGCGTCCTCACAGCCAACCAATCCCTTTCAGATACACCCAATCCAACTGTGGGAGCCAGCTTGCTGGCGATGGCGGCCTGGCAGCCGACCAAAATCTTGCAGATATCCCCGCTCACTGTAGGAGCATGGCTTGCCAGCGATGGCGTCCTCACAGCCAACCAATCCCTTTCAGATACACCCAATCCAACTGTGGGAGCCAGCCTGCTGGCGATGGCGGCCTGGCAGCCGACCAAAATCTTGCAGATATCCCCGCTCACTGTAGGAGCATGGCTTGCCAGCGATGGCGTCCTCACAGCCGACCAATCCCTTTCAGATACACCCAATCCAACTGTGGGAGCCAGCCTGCTGGCGATGGCGGCCTGGCAGCCGACCAAAATCTCGCAGATCCCCGCTCACTGTGGGAGCTGGCTTGCCAGCGATGGCGTCCTCCAAACCACCGAATCTCTTCCAACTGTCCCCTCACCAACTCCTACACTGGTAAAACGGGCCATCAACCCAGCCCCCACGACCACCACAAAAGGAGTCAGCTCCATGTCCGATGACCGTAAATGCGACTGTCCGAAATGCAACTGCAAGCTCGGTGAGCATCCGATCGTGCGGCACGGCAAGCACTATTGCTGTGAAGCCTGCGCCAAGCATCACGAACACGGTGAAGAGTGCAGCCATCAAGGCTGCAAGTGCGCTCACTGAAAAGCATCGCACAAAGGAATGTGGAGCCTGGTCGGGCTCCACTTCCGGTTTCAAGCTTTTCCGCGTGTTTCGCTGTCAGTTGGCCGGTCGCCATTTAACATTTTCCACGCCGAATTTTTCTGCCATCGGCTTGCTGGTCTTTTGCACCTTTTCACGGCCAAAGCGCGGGATTCTTCCGATCCCTGCGTCGCAGCTGGCCCAATGCCAAGCCTCGGCGTTGTCCATTTTTTCCAGACGGATAATGAACGACTTGGGGGCGCCGTGAAGGGTGTATTCAATGACGAAAAGTTTTGCGTTGTTCATAAAGCCCTACTTCCTCCCTGTTGTACTTAGAAGGATCGCGGGCCACCGGGAAAATTCAGTCGGATTGTCAGGCGGTTGCCGTTGCTGGCGGCATCGGCGTCGCCTCGTTACCATGGCATGTCCCCCCAACCCCAATGATCATTGACCATGGCCCTTGCCGCACCGCCAGATCTGACCGATACCGATGTGCCGGTGCAACCGCTGGCGCGGACGTACCCGCGCGGGTTGTTCATTGAGCCGCACGAACATGTCTGGGGGCAGTTGCTGTATGCGATGAGCGGGGTGATGTGGGTCGAGACGCCGCAAGAAGCGCTGGTGGTGCCGCCGCAACGCGCCGTGTGGTTGCCGCCGGGTGTGCCCCACGGGATTCGCGTGGTGTCGGACCTGCAAATGCGCAATATCTACCTGCGGCCGTCCCTGGCCGCGACGCTGGATGACAGCGTGCAGGTGATTGAGGTGGGCGGGTTGTTGCGCGAGTTGATCGTGGGCCTGGTGGAGCAGGGCGATGACGGTGCTCCCGAATATTACGAAGCATTGGTGGGCCTGGCGCTGCTGGAGCTCAAGCGGGCCAGGCGCTCGCTGCTGAAGATCCCGTTGCCGGACGATTCCGACCGGCGTTTGATGAATCTCTGTCAGGCGGTCATGGCCCAGCCATCGCTGGATATTCCCTTCGAACAACATGCCGAAAACGCCGGCGCCAGCGTGCGTACCCTCGCGCGGTTGTTCAAGGATGGGCTGGGCATGGGTTTCGCCGAGTGGCGGCGGCAGGTGCAACTGGCGATGGCGGCGGCGGAGTTGATTCAGGGTGTGCCGGTCAGTGCGATTGCCCGGGAACTGGGCTATTCGCCCAGCAGTTTCAGCGACATGTTCCGTCGGGCGCTGGGCGTGGCGCCTTCGCAGTATTCAGCGAGTCAACGCCAGGGCTGAGTCGAGTCGGTGTTTGGCCGAAATTCAGAAGCACTTGGCCGGTGTTCGCGGTCCTCCCTCTCTAGACTCCAGGCATACCTCAATCGCCCACGGAGTCTGCCTTGAGCTACTTCATTTCACTGGTTATCGGTCTAGGTGTCGGCCTGCTCTACGGCGCCCTGGATTTTCGTTCGCCCGCGCCACCGGCCATTGCGCTGATAGGCCTGCTGGGCATGCTCGCCGGTGAAAAACTCTGGCCGATGGGCCGGCAGTTGGTTGCTGGCTGGATTTCCTGAAACCACTTCGCCTACTCGATGGATACATTCATGAAAGCATTACAGTTCGACAAAACCGGCGACCTCGCGGCCCTGCGCTACGTCGACGCGCCGACGCCCGTTGTCGGTGCCGATGAAGTCCTGGTGGAGATCAAGGCAGCCGGCCTCAATCCCAGCGACGTGAAGAACGTTTTGGGACGCTTTCCGTACACCACGCTGCCGAGGATTCCCGGCCGTGATTTTGCCGGCGTCGTGGTGCAAGGCCCGCAGGCGCTGCTCGGGCAAGAGGTTTGGGGAACGGGTCGTGAATTGGGTTTCTTCGCCGATGGCTCCCACGCGCAGTTCGTCAAACTGCTGGCCAATGGCGTAGCCCTCAAACCGACGCATTTGAGTTTCGCTCAAGCCGCCAGCCTTGGCGTGCCCTACACCACGGCGTGGGATGCGCTGGAGCGCAGCCTGGTGAACGCCGAAACCCGCTTGCTGGTTATCGGTGGCGGGGCGGTGGGCAGTGCCGCGCTGGCACTGGCGAAGGTGCGGGGTGCCAAGCTGCTGGCGGCGGCGCGCCGGCCGGAGCAGGTCAAGGACTTGCAGGCCCAGGGTTATCAAACGCTGCAACTGGAAAAATCCGAAGATCTGGGCGCGCAAGTGAGCGCTGTGTTCACCGGTGGCGCCGATGTGATCTTCGACACCACCGGCTTCTGGCTGCCGGCCTCCGTCGCGGCTTTGGCCCCGTTCGGGCGCATTGCAATCATCGCCGCGCCGGTCGATGGCATGGTCCAGTTGCCGGCGCTGGCGCTGTATCGCAAGGGCGGTTCGGTGGTGGGGATCAACTCGTTGCTGTATGGCGTGCAAGCCTGTGCGGCGATGCTCGACCAGTTCGGCAAGTTCTTCGATCAGGACTTGCTGCCGTTGCCTCAGGGGTTGTTCGAATCGCCATTGGCTGAAGGGCTGGAGCGATATGCCGAAGTGAATCAGGGCAGTGGCGACAAGGTGATTCTGTTGCCGTAAGTCGATCCTTCAAAATCGCGTTGGTATAAACTCCTCGCATTATTTTGCGAGGTGTCCCTGATGAGCGAGCCGATACGCCTGACCCAATACAGCCACGGCGCTGGCTGTGGCTGCAAGATTTCCCCCCAGGTGCTGGAGGTGATTCTGGCCGGCAGCGGCGCGCAGAATCTTGACCCGAAACTGTGGGTCGGCAATGCCTCGCGCGATGACGCGGCGGTGTACTCCATCGATGAAGAGCGCGGCGTGGTGTCGACCACCGATTTTTTCATGCCGATCGTCGACGATCCGTTCGATTTCGGGCGCATTGCCGCCACCAATGCCATCAGCGATATCTACGCCATGGGCGGCGATCCGTTGATGGCGATTGCGATCCTCGGCTGGCCGGTTAACGTACTGGCGCCGGAGATTGCCCGGGAAGTGATTCGCGGTGGTCGTTCGGTGTGCGACGAGGCGGGTATTCCACTGGCCGGCGGACACTCCATCGACGCGCCGGAACCGATCTTCGGCCTGGCCGTCACCGGCCTCGTGGAAAAGCGTCACATGAAGCGCAACGACACCGCCACCGCCGGTTGCCTGCTGTACCTGACCAAACCCCTGGGCATCGGCATCCTCACCACCGCCGAGAAGAAGGGCAAGTTGCGTAACGCCGACATCGGCCTGGCACGCGACTGGATGTGCACCCTGAACAAGCCCGGCAGCCGCTTCGGCAAGCTTGAGGGTGTGACCGCGATGACCGACGTCACCGGTTTCGGCCTGCTCGGGCATCTGGTGGAAATGGCCGACGGCAGCCACCTGACCGCGCGTATCGAGTTCGACCGGGTGCCACGCTTGCCGGGCGTCGAGTATTACCTCGAACAAGGCTGCGTTCCCGGTGGCACCTTGCGCAATTTCGACAGCTACGCCAGCAAACTCGGGCGGTTGCAGGAGCTGCACAAGCGCGTGCTGTGCGATCCGCAGACCAGCGGTGGCCTGTTGATCGCCGTTACTCCCGAAGGCAATACCGAATTCCTCAAGGTCGCCGCCGAGCTGGGCCTGGACCTGGCGCCGATCGGCGAACTGGTTGAGCGACAGAGCAACGCGGTCGAGGTGTCTTGATGTCTGTCGACTACACCGATTACCGCGACATCTTCCTCAACGACCGGCCGATGATGGATGCCCGTGCGCCCGTCGAATTTGCCAAGGGCTCGTTTCCCGGCGTGATCAACCTGCCGCTGATGAACGACCACGAGCGGCAGCGGATCGGCACCTGCTACAAGCAACACGGTCAGCAGGCCGCCATCGAACTGGGTCATCAACTGGTATCTGGCGCGGTCAAGGCCGAGCGCATCCAGGCCTGGGCGGATTTCGCCCGGGCGCATCCCGATGGGTTTTTGTATTGCTTTCGTGGCGGTTTGCGTTCGCAGATCGTCCAGCGCTGGCTCAAGGACGAGGCGGGCATTGACTACCCGCGCGTCGGGGGCGGCTACAAAGCCATGCGTACGTTCCTGCTGGACACCGTCGACCAGGCTGTCGCCCATTGCGATTTCGTTTTATTGGGCGGCATGACCGGCACCGGTAAAACCGAAGTCCTCACGCAATTGAGCAACGGGCTGGACCTGGAAGGTCACGCCAATCATCGCGGTTCCAGCTTCGGCAAACGCGCCACCGGCCAACCGTCGAATATCGATTTCGAGAATCGTCTGGCCGTGGACCTGCTGAAAAAACGCGCCCACGGCCTCGAACAATTCGTATTGGAAGACGAGAGCCGCGCGATCGGCAGTTGCGCGTTGCCATTGCAGCTGTTTCAGGGCATGCAGCAGTTTCCGATGGTCTGGCTCGAAGACAGCCTGCAAGGGCGGGTCGAGCGGATCCTGCGCGATTACGTGGTGGATTTGTGTGCCGAGTTCATCGCTGTGCATGGCGAGGAAGGTTTTGCGCTGTTTTCCGAGCGTTTGCTGGCGAGCTTGAACAATGTGCAGAAGCGCCTGGGCGGTGAGCGGCATCGGCGGATGTTGATCCTGATGGAAGACGCGTTGGCCGAGCAGGGGCGCAGCGGCGCGGTGGATTTGCACCGGGGCTGGATCGAAGGGTTGCTGGTTGAGTATTACGACCCGATGTATGTATTTCAGCGGGAGAAGAAAGGCGCACGGATCGAGTTTGCGGGGGAGCGGGGGGCGGTTGTTGAGTATTTGCGGGAGCGGCTGAGTCAGCGAGGGTGAAAGTGGTTTCGCTGGCCCCATCGCGGGCAAGCCTTGCTCCTACAAGGTCGGCGTCGTTCAACTGTGGGAGCGGGCTTGCCCGCGATGAGGCCCGCCCAGACAAAGCAAAACTCAAGTCGGGCAAGTCTCCTGCCCATTATCCAGCCCCTGCTTGTAAACGTGGCTTTGCAGGCTGGCCTTGCCGTTGTGCCAGGTCAACGTCAGCACATACAGCGAATCGAAGTCGCTGGATTCCCAATCTTCGGTGATCTTCTGCTTCTTGCCGACAGCTTCCCCGGCGACCTTGTTGATCAGTTCAGGCAGATAGCCGTGGGACCAGGCGGTGTAGATCACCGAGTTGTGGTACTTGTCGTGGAGCAGTTCATCGGCCAGGTCGCTGGTGTCGTTGGCCGAATATTTGATGTTCACCGGCAGGCCGAGTTTGATCGCGCTGGGGCTGATGGTCATCAATGGGCGAATGTAGCTGTAGGAATTGTCCAGCTCACCCTCCTCGACGTTGCGCGTCGGGTTGGCGGCAAACACATAGTTGGCCTTGCCGAATTTTTCCGGCAGCAAGGTCGCCAGATCGATTGCGCGGTTCAGGCCCTGGCAGTTGAGTTGGCCGAGGCCACCTTCGGGTTTTTCGGCGTGGCGCAGGAACACCAGCGTCTGAGTGCCGTCCGCCGTTTGGGCGCGGCTTTCGCGGGACTCGAGCAACATGAACAACGCGCTGGCCGCCAGCAGGGCGGGCAGGAATATATAGGCGCGATGTTTGAAGCGATTGGCGAGTTTCAGAAAATTCTTCATGGAAAAAAGGGTTCTTCAGCGTATTGGGTTAAGGCTGACAAACCTTTACACCGCGACTTGTCCTGAGTCGGGTGTTTTCCATGTCGTGGAGCCGGTCCGTTTCAAAAGGGCAGTGCTCAGAGTCCTCTGAAGCCCATTGGTTCGATTCCGGCCGAGAGCGCAGCAATCTACCGGTAACCTTCAACGAGTTGCAGCGAAGGTTATCGACAGGATGTTGCGGATTTATGGACACCCTACACTGAAGGCCTGAAAGCACACTGTGATCTGCATTGATCTCGACCATCAGCGTTATTGATGGCGCTAACGGTCCCAATCCGTGTGATCTCCATAATCATCGGCATTCTCAATTTTCTCGTGGATCCAACCCCATGACCGATTTGTCTGCGTTTTCCATCACTCAAAAATGGCCGGCCCAGTATCCGGAGTGGATTCAGCTGTACTCCTTGCCGACCCCCAACGGCGTCAAGGTCTCGATCATGCTCGAAGAAATCGGCCTGCCTTATGAGCCGCATCGCGTTGGCTTCGACACCAACGACCAGATGTCCCCGGAATTCCTGTCGTTGAACCCCAACAACAAGATCCCGGCCATCCTCGACCCCCACGGCCCGGATGGTCAGCCGTTGCCGTTGTTCGAGTCCGGGGCGATCTTGATTTACCTGGCTGACAAGAGCGGGCAGCTGCTGGCTCAGGAAGGCGCGACTCGCTACGAAACCATCCAGTGGCTGATGTTCCAGATGGGCGGGATCGGTCCGATGTTCGGCCAGCTCGGTTTCTTCAACAAGTTCGCCGGCAAGGATTACGAAGACAAGCGTCCGCGTGACCGTTATGTCGAGGAAAGCCGACGCCTGCTCAGCGTCCTCGATAAACGTCTGGAAGGGCGTGACTGGATCATGGGCGAGCGTTACACCATCGCCGATATCGCGACGTTCCCGTGGATCCGCAACCTGATCGGCTTCTATGAGGCCGGTGATCTGGTCGGCATCCAGAATTTCCCGAACGTCACCCGCGTACTTGAGAAATTCCTGGCGCGGCCGGCGGTGAAGCGTGGTCTGGAAATCCCGAAACCCATCACCAACTAAAACGCCTCCCTGCAGGAGCGAGCCTGCTCGCGAAAAACGTCCAGACAACGCGAACTTTCAGACAATGCGCGTTATCGTTGACGACCATCGCGAGCAGGCTCGCTCCTACATTTTGTCCCCCGATTTTCAGGATTACCCATGTCCAGCCAGTTCCCCGAAGCACGTCCACGCCGTCTGCGCCGCAATGCGAGCCTGCGCAGTCTGTTCCAGGAAACCGAATTCAGCCTGAACGACCTGGTGCTGCCGATTTTCGTCGAAGAAGACATCGATGACTTCGTACCAATCAAAAGCATGCCGGGTGTGGTGCGCATTCCCGAATCGAAACTGGCCGGCGAGATCGAACGCTATGCCCGCGCCGGGATCAAGTCGGTGATGACGTTCGGCGTGTCCCATCATCTGGACAGTTATGGCAGCGATACCTGGCGCGAGGATGGACTGGTATCGCGCATGTCGCGCATCGCCAAGGATGCGGTGCCGGACATGATCGTCATGTCCGACACCTGTTTCTGCGAGTACACCGATCACGGCCATTGCGGCGTGCTGCACAACCATGAAGTCGACAACGATCAGACCCTGATCAACCTCGGCAAACAAGCGGTGGCTGCAGCCAGCGCCGGGGCTGATGTGATTGCACCTTCGGCGGCCATGGACGGGCAGGTCCAGGCGATTCGCCGGGCGCTCGATCAGGCCGGGTTTACCCAGACGGCGATCATGGCCTATTCGACCAAATTCGCGTCGGCCCTTTACGGCCCATTCCGCGAAGCCGGCGGCAGCGCGCTCAAGGGCGACCGCAAAAGCTATCAGATGAACCCTATGAACCGCCGCGAAGCGCTGCGCGAATCGCTGCTGGATGAACAGGAAGGCGCCGATGCGCTGATGGTCAAACCGGCAGGTGCGTACCTGGACATCATCCGCGACATCCGCGAAGCCTCGCGTTTGCCGCTGTCGGCGTATCAGGTCAGCGGCGAGTACGCGATGATCAAGTTCGCCGCGCAGGCCGGCGCCATCGATGAAGACCGTGTGGTGCGCGAGAGCCTCGGGGCAATCAAACGGGCCGGGGCGGATTTGATTTTCACCTACTTTGCGATGGATCTGGCGTTGGCCGGGATCTGACTAACACTGCAAAACCCTGTGGGAGCGGGCTTGCCCGCGATAGCGGTATGTCAGACACATAGATGCTGGATGTGCCGCCGTCATCGCGGGCAAGCCCGCTCCCACAGGGGGCATGGTGTTTTCAGGGAACGCTGAAAAACGGTCGAATCCCCTGATGACTGAAATACCGCTCAATCACCTTCGGATCGGAACTCGTCTCGGCGATCGCCACATAGGTATCGGGCCGCAACAGGTAAAAGCCGTTGCGCCCCAGGCCTGCGGTTTCAAACGCCGGTCGCCAGTCGAACACATGCAGCGGCAAATGATGCTCGCTGCACCAGGCGATCATCTCGTCGCTGGTGTCGCCATACACATGCACCTGCCAGCCTGGACACTTCAGCGATTCGAAATTGTCGCCCTCGCCATCGTGTGCCCAGGGCAGGCGGTCGCCGCCATGGACGTGTCCGGCAACACCCGTGCTCAACGGCATGCCCCGGTAATTCAAAGTGATTTGCGAGACCGTGCGGAAGAGGAATTCGCGGGAGATCTCAAACGAAGCCATTTTCGGAATCAGGAACGGCGCCAGGCGCGTGCGCAGCAGGTCGGCGATACGGCCTTCGGCGGTGGCGAACGTGAAGACCCGGTCGGTGGTTGCCACCAGTTTGCGGGCAAACGCGATGCGTTCGGTTTCGTAGGTGGCGAGCAATCTGGCCTCGGCACCGCCGCTCAATACGGCCGCGAGTTTCCAGGCCAGGTTGATCGCATCGCCAATCCCGGTATTCATGCCCTGGCCCCCGGCGGGGCTGTGCACATGGGCCGCGTCGCCCAGTAGAAACGCGCGTCCGGTGCGGAAGTGATCTGCCACCCGATGATGCACACGATAGGTCGAGAACCAGTTCACTTGCTCGATCTTCACCTTCATGTGCTCGATGGCCTGGCTGCTGACGTCTTCGAACCGCAGGGTTTCGGCGTGCTCGGCGCGTTCGTCGCGCACCGTGCCGATCAAGCGCGCACGGCCTTGGCCGTCCAACGGGAACACGGCGAGGAAATCCGCTTCATCGAGATCCAGGTGCAGTTCGCCATTGGCCGTCGGTCCGCTGGTCTGCACATCGGCAACATAGAAAATCTGCTGATAAGTCCCACCGGGAAACGCGGTGTCGAGGGTTTTGCGCACGATTGAACGAGCGCCGTCGCAACCGGCCAGATAACAGGTCTGACAGGTTTCTTGCTGGCCGTCGGGCAGGCGCAACGTGGCGGTGATGCCATCCCCGGTTTCCTCGAAACCGAGCAACTCGGTGTCGCGTTCGACGGTAATGCCGAACGTGGCGAGGCGTTCGATCAGCAGCCGCTCATGTTCATCCTGCGGGAAGATTTCGAGGAACGCGTAGGGCGTGAGGCCTTCGCCGACGCGGCTCAGCGGCAGGCGCACCACGGGCTTGCCCTTGACCCAGAAATTGGCCGCCGCCACGCGGTGGCCTTTTTCCACGATAGCGTCGGCAAGGCCGAGCTGGCGATACAACTCCAGCGTCCGCGCCTGCACGGCCAACGCCCGGGACGTGGTGCCGGGTGTCGAGGTTTTATCGAGAATCCGCACGCGGATTCCCAGTTTGCTCAGCCACAGTGCCAGTACCAGCCCGGTCGGCCCGGCGCCGATGATCAACACGTCGCTACGCTGCATGAGCCTGTCCTCCTTTCCGTGTGCAGCAAGTATGGTCCAGCCTTGCGGGGCGGCCAGGTTGGCCGCCAAACGGAAATGATCGAGAGGCAATGCGTTCAGCGATCAGAAGTCGATCGTGCCCGACAACTTCGCCGTCCGTGGTTCACCCTGGGTCAGGAAGCCGCCCTGGGCCGATTCCCAGTACTCCTTGTTGGCCACGTTCTCGACGTTGAAGCGCAAGGTCACGTCTTTTTCCTGAACCCTGAAGGCATAACGCGCACCAGCGTCGAAGCGGTTCCAGGTCGGCAGGCTAAGGTTGTTCGCCGCGTCGGCGTACTGACCGCCAGTGCGCAACATCCGCCCGTTGAGAGCGACGCCTTGCAGGCCGGGGACATCCCAATCGACGCTGGCGTTGAACTGGAAGGTCGGTACGCCGATGGCGTGGTTGCCGTCGTTGAGGCCGTCCTGGGTTTTCTTCAGTTCGGTGTCCATGACCGTCACGCCACTGAGCAGGCGCAGGCCTTCGAGCGGTTCGCCGAACACGTTGAGTTCCACGCCTTTGTTGACCTGCTCACCGTCGTGAATGAACTCTGCCGTGGTGGCATCGATGGCTTGGGTGTAGCCATCCGCCGGTTGCTCGATGCGATACACACCGAGGGTCGCGCCATAGTTGCCCATGTCGACTTTCACGCCGGCTTCGATCTGTTTGGAACGGGCCGGTGAAAAGGCCTCGTTGCCGTTGACCACCACACGCGAGCCGGCAGTGGTCGGTGCAATCGGACCTTCAGCCAGGCCTTCGATGCGGTTGGCGTAGAACGACACGTGTTCCCATGGTTTGAACACGATGCCGTAGACCGGGGTGGTGATCGACTTGTCGTAGTTTGACGTGCGCGGCCCGGAACCATAAGCGTAGTTCTGCACCACCAATTGCTGGCGCCGCACGCCGACGGTCACCAGCAATCGGTCATCCATGAAGCCCAGGGTGTCGGAGGCCGCGCCACTGCGGGCGAAGGTTTTGCCGGTGATGCCGGGATCATGCAAGTCGCCGCCGGAGAAGCCGGGCTGGGGCGCCGGCACGTCCACCGGGTGATAGATGTTGTTCGGGTATTGAGTCAGGTCAAAATCGAAGGCGTTGCGCTGTTGGGTCCAGACGCCAGCCAGGCCAAGGTTGAGTTGGTGGGTGACCGGGCCGGTGGCGAATCTGCCCCGCAGGCCACCCATGGCGCTGGTGTTGTCCTCGTCATGGGGAATGAACGAGCCGGAGGTGGTGGAGCTGCCATCGTTACCGACCAGGGTGGTGCCGTCGTAGTTGCCGACCTCGCGGGTGTGCTTGGCGCCGGCAGCGACATAGGCCGTCCAGCTCTCGTTCAGGTCGTACTCGGCGCGCAGCATGCCGAAGGTGTCTTCGATCTGGCTGAAGCCCCACTTCTGCGCGTAGTTGGTGTCGGCCGATGGCGCATCCGGGATGTGCGTGGTGTTGCCCAGGTTCACCGAGCTGCGGCCAGCGTTGATGCGTTCCTTGGAATAGATGAAGTCGCCGGAAATGCGCAGGGCATCGCCGCGGTAGTCCAGGCCGATGGCGAACAGCTTGGAGCGCTGGTTTTCATCGTCGATGGCGGTGTCGCCTTCGCGCTGGGACAGGTTGATCCGCGCGCCGAAGCGGTTGTCTTCGCCAAAGCGCTGACCGACATCGATGTGCTCGCCGATGCGGCCGTCATCGCTGATGTCCATGGTGAAGCGCCGCAGGGGCGTGTCCACGGCACGCTTGGGTTGCACGTTGACGCCGCCGCCGATGCCGGAGCCGGACGGGGTCACGCCGTTGATGAAGGAGTTCGGGCCTTTGAACACTTCCACACGCTCCAGGGCATCGGTGGAAATGATCTGCCGCGGCAGGATGCCGTACAGGCCATTGAAGGAAATATCGTCGCCATTGAGGGGCAGGCCGCGGATCATGAAGGTCTGTGCCTGGTTGGAAAACCCGGAGGCCTGGCGCACCGATGAATCGTTGAGCAGAACATCACCGACGTTTTCGGCTTGCTGGTCGCGGATCAGTTCTTCGGTGTAGGCGGTGACGCTGAAGGGCACGTCCATGATGTCCTGGTTGCCCAGCACGCCCAGTTGCCCGCCCCGTGCGACTTGACCCCCGGCGTACACCGGAGGCAGATCCGGTGGCACCGGGGCGTCGGCATTGACGTTGACATCGCCCAGCACCAGCGGTTTTCCTTCGGTGGGTTCGGGCGTTGCCGCAAAGGCCGTCATGGATATTGAGCAGAGCAGGGCGAGCAGGGTCGGGCGAAAAGGTACGCAGGGAAGGGCTGGAGAAGTCATGGTCCGGTCCTGGGCGGCGCGCCGCCGATAGGTAAGTTGGAACGGCGCGGGTACTCCTTGCGCAAATGCGACTCCAGACACAAATGGTAGTTGTTCCCAAATGTATTGCAAAAACTGTTTGTCATTAGCCTCGCAGTCCGTGAACGGAGCCTCGCAAGCCATGGTCATAGCCAGCACCATGCCATCGGCCTTATCGTCGACCCGGCGCATCGAATGACCAGGAGCCACATGCAAGCCCATCGATTGATCATGAGCCTCGCCGCGTTGCTGGTGCTGGCCGGTTGCAGCAGTCAACGGACCCAGGAGCCACCGGCGCGCAAACCCGCCGAGGTCAAGGCGGAAATCGTGCGCCTGCTACCGGCGAAAACCGTCGACCGCCAGGGCTGGGCCACGGATATCTATGCGGCATTCGCCGCGCAAAACATCGCGCCGACCACGCAAAACCTCTGTGCGGTACTGGCCGTCACTGAGCAGGAGTCGACTTTTCAGGTTGATCCCACCGTGCCCGGCCTGGGTAAGATCGCCCGTGACGAAATCGACCGCCGGGCAGCCTCGGCGCACATTCCCGGTCTGTTGGTCAGCGGGGCTCTGCGGGTCAGTTCGCCCAATGGCAAAACCTACAGCGATCGATTGAATGCGGCGCGCAGCGAGAAGGAATTGAGCGCGATTTTCGATGATTTCATCGGCATGGTGCCGATGGGCAAGACGCTGTTCGCAGGCTTCAACCCGGTGCATACCGGCGGGCCGATGCAGGTCAGCATCGAGTTCGCCGAGCAACAGGCCAAGGATTATCCCTACCCGGTGGACGGTTCGATCCGCCGTGAAGTCTTTACCCGTCGTGGCGGTATGTACTTCGGCATCGCCCATTTGCTCGGCTATCCGGTGAATTACCCGCAGCCGTTGTATCGCTTCGCCGATTTCAACGCCGGTTGGTACGCCAGCCGCAATGCCGCGTTCCAGAATGCCGTGAGTCGAGCTTCGGGCATCCCCTTGGCGCTGGATGGCGACCTCGTTCGCTACGGTTCGATCATGCCCGGCACCACGGAACTGGCGGTACGCACCCTCGGCAAGCAACTGGACATGCGCAATCCGACGATCAGGGACCAACTGGAGGAGGGCAACACGCTGGCGTTCGAGAACAGCAAGCTGTATCAGCGGGTCTTTGCATTGGCGGAAAAGGCTGAAGGGCGGCCACTGCCCCGCGCGGTGCTGCCGGGGATCGTGCTGCAAAGCCCGAAAATCACCCGCAAACTCACCACGGCATGGTTTGCCAAACGAGTCGATGAGCGTTACCAGCGCTGCATGGCGCGTGCGAATTAGTTCCTTCAGGGAAATGCGGTCAACTGTAGGAGCGAGCCTGCTCGCGATGGACGTTAACGATGACGCGTACTCACAGGATTAACGCGGCGCACTTGAGGTCATCGTCGGAACGCCGCCCGGAGCAAGCTCGCTCCCACAGGAGATTGCACGCACGAAAAAGCCCGGCTGATCAGGCCGGGCTTTTCGGGGTATTGCGGTGAAGCGATTCGTTTAGGCGACAGTGTTGCCTTGCAGGCGGTCGGAGCCATCGGCAGCCACTTCATTACCTTTCAAACGATCCGAACCATCGGCGGCGACTTCATTGCCTTTCAGGCGATCAGAGCCATCGGCGGCGACTTCATTGCCTTTCAGGCGATCAGAGCCATCGGCAGCCACTTCATTACCTTTCAAACGATCCGAACCATCGGCAGCGACGCGGTTTTCGATCAGGCGATCAGAACCGCCTTCAGCCACACGATTCTGGATCAGACGATCCGAACCACCTTCAGCCACACGGCTTTCAATCAGTCGATCCGAGCCGCCTTCAGCGACTACAGGTTGAGCAGAAGTTGCGGCGAAAGCGTTAACCGCAAAGATCGAGAAAGCGATGCTGAGGATGGTTTGGCGTTTCATGATCGTGTGCTCCGGGGTGTAATGGGTTGGTATGGAGCTGATGTTACGCCGCGCAATTTTTAAGAGAACTTCATTGACGTGATTGTGAACATCGACGGCATTGATAGAGCGAGCGACATACCTGTCGTGCGGCTGATGATGCCGCTCAGAGCACTTTCACCGCGCGCCCGATGAACTGAATCGGCCCGGTCGGTTTGCCGATTGGCGAGCCATTGGGGTTTTCCAGGGTCAGTTCGAACAACTGGTTCGGTTCCAGTGGCGGCAATTTATCCAGCGGCACCGACAGTGTTTGGCCCGGTTTCACCAAACCGAGTGACACCGGCCCCTGCCAGCCTTCGCCTTTGGTCCAGAATTCCAGCGCCTTGTCTGCGGGCACCTCCACAACGCCCAGCGGGATCAACTGGATTTCTCTGGGGTTGCTGGCCTGGATCACCCAGCCCGGAGCCTTGTCCTGCGGGGCGACCAGCACCACGAGGTAGGTTGGTTTGACCGTGGTTTGCGTCAGCAACATCGTGCCGAGCAACAGCGTCGCGGCCAGCCCTGCACCGGCAAGCCCACGCCACAGTGGCAGGCGGTTCCACCAGGACGCCGCCGTTGGCTGGTGGTTCAGGGCATTCAGGCTGCGTTCGATGCGCCGCCACAAATGTGTCGATGGGGTGTACGGCTCGGCCAGTTCGGTCAGGCCCAGCAAGCGACGTTCCCAGGTGTCTATCGCGGTGCGCAGCCCGATATCGCTGTGCAGGCGTCGCTGAACTTCCGTTCTCTGTTCGGCCGACAGCGTCCCCAGCACGTATTCACTGGCCAGTTCGTCGAGCGCTTCCGGGGTTTCGTCGGTGGGTCTGGTGATCATCCCATGCACTCCCGCAATGCCGTCAGGCTCCGCTTGATCCAGGCTTTGACGGTGCCCAGCGGGGTACCGAGTTTGTGTGAAATCTGCGCGTGGGAATAACCGTCGACGTAGGCGTGCACAATGCAGCTGCGTCGCGCCGGTTCCAGTTGTTCCAGGCACAGATGGATGCGTGCCGAGTGTTCCTGTATTTCGAAGGTCTGTACGTCGTCCGGCAGATCGACATCGCCTTGCACCTCGCGGCTGTGATCACGCAGGTGGTTGAGTGCCAGATGCCGGGTCACGCTGAACATCCAGCCTCGCGCCGAACCCCGCGCCGGGTCAAAACGCCCGGCGCCGCTCCAGATCTTCAGGAACGCATCGTGGACGATGTCCTCGGCCAGCGCCGTGTCGCGCACCAGACGCTTGGCCACTCCCAGCAACCGCGGGCTCTCCTGCACATACAAATCGCGCAGGGCCTGACGCTCACCGCGTGCGCAGCGAGCCAGGTGCTGTTCGTAATCAAAAAGCGGTTCGGGCAGGGACACTGTTCTCGTCCGGCAATGGGGTGAAATGTCGAATGCAATCTAGCAAACAAACGGCATTCGGGTCGGATTCAGGGATTTAACTGGCCGCCCAGAAAATATAATCCGCCTGATACTTCACCACTTCCTGCTTGCCCTTGTTGGCCGTCGTGCACTCGGTGCCCGGCGCGACGCCACCCTTGAGGGCGACACGCTGGATGTAACTGACGCCGCTCATGGCGCCTTTGCCTTCGGCCGGGTTGGCCTTGACCAATTGGTAAGGCAGGTTGCCCGGACTCGACGGCGCGACAGCCAATTGGGTGCCAGTGACTTTCGACCCGTCCTTGGCTTGCCAGGTGGCCGGTGGTCCGAAATAGGTGCCAACCTGCTTGCCGCTGCGATCATTGAGTACGGCTTTGGGGCCGACGAAGGTCCATTCGGTCTGGCCGGCTGCATTGGCCTTGTCCCGGCACTCGTAGGTAATCTCGCCGACTCCGGTGGTTTCCATGGCGACCTTGTGCCCGTCCGGTACCTTGATGCTGTCGGGCAGGCCGGTCTGGGCGTAGGCCGCAGGGATGGCAGTGAACAATCCGACAAGGCAAATCAGCTGTTTGGCGTTCATCAATAGCTCTCCGAAAGTAAGTACTGCGCTCGACAGCAACAGGGGCTGCTACAGGTACTACCCTTGGATAAGCGTTTTGGATGCAGTGCGCTGAAGAAATTTTTCAACGGGGTCAGAGTCAGCTGCTAGAGAGCAACCCAAGGAGGTGTGTATGTACCAGCTCTATGGTCATAAGAATTCGGGCGCGGCGGCGATCGAGGCCGCACTGGAGCTGTGTGAGATTCCTTATCGTTTCATCGATGTCGAGTCATCCCCGGAGGCCGCCCAGGCTCTGGAAAAGCTCAACCCGCTCAAGCAGATCCCCACGCTGCAATTGCCCGATGGCGGCATCCTCACCGAGAGCGCGGCGATCCTGATTCATCTCGGGATGACGTTTCCCCGCTCGAAGCTATTGCCGTATGAAGCCGCGGAACGAGACCAGGTCATTCGCGGGATGGTATACATCGTCAGCAATTGTTATGCGGCCATTGGCATCATCGATTACCCCGAACGCTGGCTGGTCAGGGCGGATGAGGTGTCGCGAGAAAACCTCATGGCTGGCGCCCGGCAGCGTCTTCACTGGAGTTGGGAAGTGTTTGCCGACCAGTTTTCCGCTGAGCTGTATCTGGGGGACGAAAAACCCGGCGCTCTGGACGTGCTGGCCGCGGTGATTACGCGATGGGCCGGGAGCCGGGAGCATTTGCGCACCACCCGGCCGGGGTTTTTCGCGTGGCTGGAACGTATTGATCGGCATCCGACACTGGCACCGGTCTTCGCCCGGCATTGGCCCGCGCCCTTGTAGGAGCAAGGCTTGCCCGCGATGAACGATGACTCGGTTGGCCTGAAAACCGAGGTGCCTCAATCGCGGGCAAGCCTTGCTCCTACAGGACTCGCATTACTCGCCGCGAATGTACTGCTCTAGCTGACGAATCAGTTCAGCCTGTTCGGCGATGGCTTCCTTGACCAGGTCACCGATCGACAGCAGGCCGATCAACTTGCCGTTTTCCACCACCGGCAAGTGACGCAGGCGTCTGTCGGACATGATGCCCAGGCAGGTGTCGACAGTCTGGTGGGTGTCCACGGTGATCACCGGCGACACCATGATGTCGCGCACCGGCGTACCCACCGAAGAACGGCCATGCAGCACCAGTTTGCGCGCGTAGTCCCGCTCGCTGATGATGCCCAGCACTTGGTCGTTTTCCACCACCAGCAAGGCTCCGACGTTCTTTTCGGCCATTTTCATCAGCGCTTCGAGCACCATGTGATCCGGTTTGATCTGGTGCACTTCCTGGTTTTTCTGATCTTTCAGCTTGAGCAGTTGCGCGACGGTTTTCATGGCGGTTTCCCGGGTATTGTCGTTGTTATTGAAGAATCGTAGACGCAAGCGTTCAGGGCAAGGGCGAAAGCGGCAGATAACACTCAAAAAACGTCATTCGGCGGTTTTTTTCCCAGAACACCCACTTTCTGTAGCAGCTGCCGAGCCTGCGAGGTTGCGTTCGGCTGCGCAGCAGTCGCAAAACCGGCGAACGCGTTTTGCCTGATACACCGCAGCGCCTGAATTTACGACTGCTGCGCAGCCGAACGCAGCCTCGCAGGCTCGGCAGCTGCTACGGGGTGTTGGTGGGCGTCGGCAGGATGTTTGGGCGCTATCGTCGGCGATCACGCGTAGAATCATCACCCTGAATCAAATCTGAGGTTTGCAGTGGTGGATTTACCGCAGGGCTTCGTCCTGACCCGGCATTGGCGCGATACCCCGGCCGGCACGGAAGTCGAGTTCTGGCTGGCGACCGACAGCGGTCCGCAGTGTATCCGCCTGCCTCATCAGCCGTCGGTGGCGTTCATTCCGGCCGCGCAGCGTGAACAGGCCGAGGCGCTGTTGCACGACGAGAAAAACGTCGAGCTCAAAACCCTGGCGCTGCTGGATTTCGAACATCGACCGGTGCTCGGTCTGTATTGCCGGCAACACGGACAGTTGATGCGCCTGGAAACTGCGCTGCGTCGGGCCGGCATCGAGGTGTACGAAGCTGACGTGCGCCCGCCCGAGCGCTACATGATGGAGCGCTTCATCACTGCACCGGTACGCTTTAGCGCCACGCCGGGTGCCGATGGCCTGCTGCTCGATGCACAGATGAAACCCGATCCGGATTACCGACCGAGCCTGAAACTGGTGTCGCTGGACATCGAAACCACCGCTCAGGGCGACTTGTACTCCATCGCCCTGGAAGGCTGCGGCGAGCGCCAGGTGTACATGCTCGGCCCGGCCAATGGCGACGACAGCGAGGTGGATTTCCAGCTCGAATACTGCGAGTCACGAACGCTGCTGCTGAAAAAACTCAACGACTGGTTCGCCCAACATGACCCCGATGCGATCATCGGCTGGAACGTCGTGCAGTTCGACCTGCGGGTGTTGCACGAACATGCCCGGCGCCTGGCGGTGCCGCTGAAACTGGGGCGTGGCGGCGATGAAATGCAGTGGCGCGAACACGGCAGCGGCAACCATTACTTTGCGTCCGCCGCTGGCCGGCTGATCATCGACGGCATCGAAGCCCTGCGTTCGGCAACCTGGAGCTTCCCGTCGTTCAGCCTGGAAAACGTCGCGCAAACCCTGCTGGGCGAAGGCAAGGCCATCGATACCCCGTATCAGCGCATGGACGAAATCAACCGCATGTTCGCCGAGGACAAACCGGCGCTGGCCAAGTACAACCTCAAGGACTGCGAACTGGTCACGCGGATCTTCGCCAAGACCGAGTTGCTGACATTCCTGCTGGAACGGGCCAGCGTCACCGGTTTGCCGGTGGACCGCATGGGCGGCTCGGTGGCGGCGTTCACGCATCTGTATATGCCGTTGATGCATCGCCAGGGCTTCGTCGCGCCGAACCTGGGCAGTAAGCCAGCGCAAGCCAGCCCCGGTGGTTTTGTCATGGACTCGCAACCGGGCCTGTACGAGTCGGTGCTGGTGTTCGACTACAAAAGCCTCTATCCGTCGATCATCCGCACGTTCCTCATCGACCCGGTGGGGCTGATCGAAGGGCTCAAGCACCCTGACGATGGCGACTCGGTGCCAGGCTTTCGCGGGGCGCGGTTTTCCCGCACGCGGCATTGTTTGCCGGCCATCGTCTCGCGGGTCGCCGAGGGCCGGGAAACCGCCAAGCGCGAACACAACGCGCCCCTTTCTCAGGCGCTGAAAATCATCATGAATGCCTTCTACGGCGTGCTCGGGTCCAGCGGTTGCCGCTTCTTCGATACGCGTCTGGCGTCATCCATTACCTTGCGCGGCCACGAGATCATGCTGCGCACCCGCCAGTTGATCGAGGCCCAGGGCCACACGGTGATTTACGGCGACACCGACTCGACCTTCGTCTGGCTGCGCCGTGCCCACGGTCAACAGGAAGCCGCGCAGATCGGCCAAGCGTTGGTGGATCACGTCAATCAGTGGTGGCGTGAACATGTGCAGCAGGATTACGGCCTGGAAAGTGCGCTGGAGCTGCAATACGAAACCCACTACAAACGCTTTTTGATGCCGACCATTCGCGGGGCGGAGGAGGGCAGCAAGAAGCGTTATGCCGGACTGGTCACCCGCGCTGATGGCACCGACGAGATGATCTACAAAGGCCTGGAAACCGTGCGCACCGACTGGTCGCTGCTGGCCCGGCAGTTCCAGCAAGAGCTGTATTCAATGATCTTCCACCGCAAACCGTATCAGGACTACGTGCGCGATTACGTGCGCAAGACCCTGGCCGGCGAGTTCGATGATCGGCTGATCTACCGCAAGCGCCTGCGCCGAACCCTCGACGACTATCAGCGCAACGTGCCGCCGCATGTGCGGGCGGCGCGCATCGCCGACGAATACAACGACCAGCAGGGCCGCCCAAGGCAGTACCAGAACGGAGGCTGGATCAGCTACGTGATCACCGTCGCCGGCCCCGAGCCGCTGGAAATCCGCAGCGCACCCATCGATTACGATCACTACATCAGCAAACAGCTGCAACCGGTGGCGGACGCGATCCTGCCGTTTGTCGATGACGATTTCTCAACCCTGATTGGTGGGCAACTGGGCTTGTTTTGAGTCCATCAGCGACAACGTCCAGTCATCCAGTATGCCGTGGAAGTACTGGTTCAAGGCTTGGTGGAACGGGCTGTCGTCGGCGGCGACCTGGGCGAACAGGGTCATCGATGAGTGAAATTTCAGGTCATCGGGATGACCGAAAATGGCCGCCACCGAACGTTGCTCGATGTTCAGCACTTCCTGGGTGCAGGTGCGCAATCGGGCACCCAACAGGGGATGATCAAGGTAAGCCTGCGCTTCTTCCCGGGAGCGGATGGCGTAGCGTCGGGACATTTCGCTGCCGCCCAGCCCGGCAAACTGCGGAAAGACGAACCACATCCAGTGGCTGCGTTTGTGGCCGGCATTCAATTCGGCCTGGACCCGGTCGAACACCGGGTCTTGCGCCTGGATAAAGCGTTGCAGGTTAAAGTCGTCCGGTTGATCGGTGCTTCTCATGTCGAAGCCCTCTGACAGCGTGATGGCTCAGACCATGGCCAGCCGCTGCTTGCGTTTGGGCGCGTGAAACGCTTGGTCCAGCGCCTCCAGATCCCCAGCCTCCAGTTGCAACTGCGCCGCTTGCGCATTGAGTCGCACATGTTCGGGGCGGACCGCCTTGGGGATGGCAATCACTCCGTCCTGCCGAAGCAGCCATGCCAGCGATACCTGGGCGGGCGTCACGCCGTGGCGGGCAGCCACTTGTTTGAGCGTAGCGTTGGCGAGCATCTTGCCGCCCTGGCCGATCGGGCAGTAGGCCATGACCGGCATCTGGTGCTGCTGGCACCAGGGCAATAGATCAAATTCTATGCCACGTTCTTCCAGGTTGTAGAGCACCTGATTGGTGGCGCAGGCCGGGGCGTTCAATTCCTGCAGATCATCGACGTCGAAATTGGACACGCCCCAGCGGCCGATCTTGCCCGCTTCGCGCAGGCGTTCGAAGGCTTCGACGGTTTCTTCCAGCGGGTACTGGCCTCGCCAGTGCAGCAAGTACAGGTCGATATGATCAGTTTTTAGCCGGCGCAGGCTGCGCTCGCATGCCTCGGGGACGCCTTTGCGGCTGGCGTTGTGTGGGTAGACCTTGCTGACGAGGAAGACGTTGTCGCGCTGGCCGGCGATAGCCTGTGCCACCACTTGCTCGGCGCCGCCCTCGGCGTACATCTCGGCGGTGTCGATCAGGGTCATGCCCAGTTCGATACCCTGGCGCAGGGCGGCGACTTCTTCTTTTTGGCGGGTGTGGTCTTCGCCCATCTGCCAAGTGCCTTGGCCGATGACGGGTACGTGGATGCCGGCCAGTTGTAGCGTGCGCATGCTTGGTTCCTTTTGGGCATTATTGTGGTTGGCATCAGCATAGCCTTTGGGTTCATTTGATTGCTTCGGTTATACGCTCGGCTTGGTAGGAGCTGCCGAAGGCTGCGATCTTTTGATCCTGATCTTGAAAACCAAATCAAAAGATCGCAGCCTCGTTGCACTCGACAGCTCCTACAGAGGTAAGCAACCTGACTGCCGGTGATCGATTGCTCACCCGCACCACTGCACTTTTTCCAATTGACCGGCTCTATCCATAGCCGTTGCGGCGAATCCCGCCGCACAGGAATGTGTCAGTCCAATCCCTTATGGTTCGAGTGTTGCCCTTTAACCTTGTCCGCGTTCGCCTGTTGGCCGGTCTGTTGCTGCTCTGCGCCAGCGGCTGCAGTCATCAGCCAGGCAATGACCTTTTTACCCAGATCCGCGAAGGAAAACCCCAGGAATTCCTGCAAACCAGCGTCGACCGCATGGCCACGCTGACCATGCGTGACAACCTCGACAGCCTTTATCTGCTGATGAGCAAGCTCTACTTGCGCAACCCCGATGAACTGAAAAAATCCGGCTTCCTCGACGCCCGCACCGCCGGCAAGCAAGTACGCTTGGCCATCGAGCAGCAACAGCCGTTACCCACCCTGGGCGGAAAAAAAGACCTGGCGGCGTTGCGCTTTGCCATGAGTCCGGAGTTTCTCGGCGACCGGGTCGGGGCGTTTATTTATGCCATCGGCAGCATGCTGGTCACCGCCCACGGCAATCGCCTGGAGTTCTACATGACGGACGCAATCAACCCGACGTTCGTCAGCAACGCCGCGCGCAACATTGAAATCGCCACCTGGATCTTGAGCCAGCGACAGAACAAGGATGGCCAGCCGATGCTGTTCTCCAACGAAATCTCGGAGGAGGGCAGCAACCTGAGTTTTGCCGTGGAGTTCGGCAAGATCGTTGCGAGGCTGGACTTGTTGACGCAGATGCTCGATGAGCGCTACCGGCGCATCGGTCTGAATTATGCGCAGAGCCTGTTGTTTCTGAATTTCCTGCCGGTGCAATAACCCCCACCGTAACCCCCTGTAGGAGCTGTCGAGTGCAACGAGGCTGCGATCTTTCAATCTTGAAAAATCAAGTCAAAAGATCGCAGCCTGCGGCAGCTCCTACAGGGTGGTGGCGAGTAAGGCATAAAGATAGATCGTATCGATATAACTGGTTATAAGAAAAATCGCTATGCTGCGGGCCAGATTTTCCCTGCGGTCT